>NZ_AKJB01000055.1:0-104972 GCF_000282555.1 Pseudomonas sp. GM102
GCGAGCGAGCTTGCTCGCGCTGGGCTGCGTAGCGGCCCCAAAAATCTGACAATCATTGCCGATTTTTGTGAGTGCTACGCACTCAAGCGGGAGCAAGCTCCCTCGCCACAGGTTTCTCATTGACTCAAGACGTTCTTAAGTGAACAGCATTGCGATTTGATCGGGGCGTTCGTGTTTTTACCAAGGGACGGGGCTTTATTTTGTTTCTGGATATGCGTTGAACGAAATTTTCACAAAGCCTCCAAGACAATTCACTCGCGTCCCAATGAGTCAGCCCGCAACTTTGCACCATGTCTCTTGTCCCACAACGCTACAAGCGACAGTCGGGCCTGCGGGTCAGTAATCAATGGTAATGCCGCGGTTGATCGTGCAACATTTGCGCACCGCGCAAGCCCTGGGCCGAGGATGGCCAACAGAGGGCAAGACAGCTGATGCCGGTCAGTTAAACGCAAATCCATGTGGGAGCGGGTTTGTGGCGAGGGGGCTTGCCCCCGTTGGGCCGCGCAGCGGACCCAAAAATTTGCGAGCGCTGCGTACTCGAACGGGGGCAAGCCCCCTCGCCACATAAGCCCGCTCCCACGGATTTCGCTTCTTGACCGACCAGCATCAGGCAAGGCGCCGCTGTATTTTTGAAACTTCAACTTCCAATGGGTCCTAAAACGACATGGCAAACCCGGACGCCCTGAGTCAGCAGCGAGCTTCTAGTCGCCTGCTGCAACCGACCGTCAAATCGCATTTGGCCTACACGCTATTGTGTGCCCTGGTCATGATGGTCATGTTCAGCCTGCTGCGCGTGGCGCTGCTGGTCTACAACAGCTCGATGATCCTCGACACACCGGCCTCGACCTTTCTGGAAGCGTTCGCCAACGGCCTGCGTTTCGACTTGCGCCTGGTGGTTTACCTCAGCATTCCGCTGCTGCTGGCCCTGTTCAGTGCCAGGGCCATGGCCGCCCGCGGGTTCTTCCGGTTGTGGCTGACCGTTGTCTCGAGCATCGCGCTGTTCCTCGGCCTGATGGAGATGGACTTTTACCGCGAGTTCCACCAGCGCCTCAACGGTCTGGTCTTCCAGTACGTGAAAGAAGACCCGAAAACCGTGATGAGCATGCTCTGGTACGGTTTTCCGGTGGTTCGCTATCTGTTGGCCTGGGCCGTGGGTACGTTGATTCTGACCCTCGCGTTCAAGGGCGCCGACCGTGCCACGCGTCCTCGCGGGCCGTTCAGCGGTGGCAGCATTAGTACGCGGCAGGTGGCTCCGTGGTATGCGCGCGGCGTGGTGTTCGTCGTCTGCCTGCTGGTCTGCGTGGTCGCGGCTCGCGGTACGTTGCGTCAAGGCCCGCCGATGCGTTGGGGTGACGTTTACACCACCGACTCCAACTTCGCCAACCAGTTGGGCCTCAACGGCACGCTGTCGCTGATCGCGGCGGCGAAGAGCCGGATGTCCGAAGATCGCGACAACATCTGGAAAGCCACACTGCCGCAGCCTTTGGCCCAGCAGACCGTGCGCGATATGTTGCTGACCTCAAGCGACAAGCTGGTCGATCCCGAGACCGCCGCGGTGCGTCGCAATTTCAGCCCCGACACCAACAAGACACTGCCGATCAAGAACGTGGTGGTGATCCTGATGGAAAGCTTTGCCGGTCACTCGGTGGGCGCTCTGGGTCGTCCGGGTGAAGTCACGCCTTCTTTCGACAAATTGTCGAAAGAAGGCCTGTTGTTCGACCGCTTCTTCTCCAATGGCACCCATACCCATCAGGGTATGTTCGCCACCATGGCCTGCTTCCCGAACCTGCCGGGTTTCGAATACCTGATGCAGACCCCGGAAGGCAGCCACAAACTGTCCGGCCTGCCGCAGTTGCTCAGCGCCCGTGACTACGACGATGTGTACGTCTATAACGGCGACTTCGCCTGGGACAACCAGTCGGGCTTCTTCAGCAACCAGGGCATGACCAACTTCATCGGGCGTAATGACTTCGTCAACCCGGTGTTCTCCGATCCGACCTGGGGCGTGTCCGACCAGGACATGTTCAACCGTGGCCTGGAAGAGTTGAAAGCTCGCGATGGCAAGGACAAAAAGCCGTTCTATGCCTTGCTGCAAACCCTCTCCAACCACACGCCGTACGCCTTGCCGACGCCATTGCCGGTTGCGCGCGTGACCGATCGCGGCAGCCTCAACGAACACTTGACCGCCATGCGCTACTCCGACTGGGCGTTAGGTCAGTTCTTTGAGAAGGCCCGCAAAGAGCCGTACTTCAAGGAAACCCTGTTCGTGGTGGTCGGCGACCACGGTTTCGGTAATGAACAACAGATCACCGAAATGGACCTGGGTCGTTTCAACGTGCCGATGCTGCTGATCGGGCCGGGCGTCCAGGAAAAATTCGGCCAGGTCGACCATACCGTCGGCACCCAGATCGACATCGTGCCGACCATCATGGGCCGTATTGGTGGAGAGGTGATTCAACAATGCTGGGGTCGCGACTTGCTGAACCTGCCGGAAGGCGACAAGGGTTTTGGCATGATCAAGCCGTCGGGCAGCGATCAGACGGTCGCATTGCTTACCGGGGATCGCGTGCTGGTACTGCCCAAAGAGATGCCGCCGAAGTTGTATCAATACGAACTGGGCGCCAATCCGAAAGGTGAAGTGATTCCGGCATCGGCTGATGAAGCGGCGCTCAAGCAGAAGCTCGAGTCGTTCATCCAGACGGCCACCAAAAGCCTGATCGACAACACCGCCGGTGTGGTTGACGGCAAGCCAGACTAAGTGTTGACGCAATAAAAAAGAGGTCCTTTCAAGGACCTCTTTTTTTTGCCTGATAAACCTCTATATCTTGCCGAGCAGCAGCAGGATCAACAGCACCACCAACACCACGCCGATGATACCGGACGGGCCGTAACCCCAACTTCTGGAGTATGGGAAGACCGGCAGACCACCTAACAGCAACAGGATAAGAATAATGATAAGAATTGTGCCCATGTCTATTTCCTTGTTGGTTGTGGATTTGACCTGGCGTTTTAGCCATCAGCAGGACTTGTATTAATCCTAGCTGCTTACAAAATCCGACTCATGGATATGAAGAAAAATTCCAGGTTTTTTTAATGTATTTGGCAAGTACGTTTATTTCTTTTACTGCGTTTCAACGTTGAAACAACCGGACCGCGCCGTGGTTCATTGCTGGCCATTCAGCAATCTGATGGAGCGTGGGTCGCGCATTGTCCTTCGCTACACTCGGTGCATCTTCCCCGGAACAACAAGGCTGTTTGCTATGCAAAATCGCATGATGATCACTGGCGCGGGCTCAGGCCTGGGTCGCGAAATCGCGCTGCGCTGGGCGCGTGAAGGCTGGCAGCTGGCCTTGTCGGATGTCAGTGAACCCGGCCTGCAAGAAACCCTGAAGCTGGTTCGCGAAGCCGGCGGTGATGGTTTCATCCAGCGTTGTGATGTGCGCGACTACAGCCAACTAACGGCGTTCGCCCAAGCCTGTGAAGAGAAGTTCGGCGGCATCGACGTCATCGTTAACAACGCCGGCGTGGCCTCGGGCGGGTTCTTCAGTGAATTGTCGCTGGAAGACTGGGACTGGCAGATCGCGATCAACCTGATGGGCGTGGTCAAGGGCTGCAAGGCCTTCCTGCCGCTACTGGAGAAAAGCAAAGGCAAGATCATCAACATCGCCTCGATGGCCGCACTGATGCAAGGTCCGGCTATGAGCAACTACAACGTGGCCAAGGCGGGTGTGGTGGCTTTGTCCGAAAGTCTGTTGATCGAACTGGCCCACGAGGAAGTCAGCGTGCATGTCGTTTGCCCGTCGTTCTTCCAGACCAACTTACTGGACTCTTTCCGCGGCCCGACCCCGGCCATGAAAGCCCAAGTTGGTAAGTTGCTGGAAAGCTCGCCGATCAGTGCTGCCGACATTGCCGACTATATCTATCAGCAGGTCGCCGCCGGCGAATTCCTGATTCTGCCTCACGAACAGGGCCGCATGGCCTGGGCGATCAAACAAAAAGACCCGCAAGTGCTCTACAACGAAATGACCGTGATGGCCGACAAAATGCGCGCCAAGGCCAAACAATCCGCAGGCTGAACTTGCCCGCGCGCAAGACCGTCGTTAGGGTGGCCGCAACCGGTCATCCTCACGAGACATCTGCATGATCAATTACCTGTGGTTTTTCCTCGCCGCGCTGTTCGAAATCGCTGGCTGCTTCGCCTTCTGGATGTGGTTGCGCCAAGGTAGAAGCGCTTGGTGGATCATCCCGGCGTTGCTCAGCCTGATCTTGTTCGCGGTGCTGCTGACCCGGGTCGAAGCGAGCTATGCCGGCCGCGCCTATGCCGCCTACGGTGGCATCTACATCATTGCGTCGATCGGCTGGCTGGCGGTGGTCGAGCGGATTCGTCCGCTGGGCTCGGACTGGATTGGCGTGGCGCTGTGTGTGATCGGGGCGAGCGTCATCCTGTTTGGCCCGCGTTTTTCCGCTTCCTGAAGGATCGGTCCTTATTCAAACCGGTTTGTCGGATACGTCCTTCAGGGCGAAGCAGCCTGCGCTGTAGGGCGAGACTGTTTTGCTGCTGTTGCATTGAAGACCCGCTACGCGCCGGGCATCTTCAAGGGCCGGTAACCCTGAAGGATGAATGCCATGCTTGTACTTAGTCGCGTTGTGGGCGAGTTGATATCCATTGGTGACAACATCACCGTGCGGGTTCTTGCCGTTAACGGAAGCAGCGTGCGCTTCGGTGTTGAAGCGCCGCAGCAGGTCAACGTACATCGCGCCGAAGTTTATGAGCGCATCCAGATCAAACAGGCCCAAGCCAAAGCCCGTTAAGAACCTCAGTCGAACAGGTGCTTGGGCACGTCGTGCTTGAGCATCAACTGGCATTGTTCGCTTTCCGGATCGAAGACGATCAGCGCCTGGCCCTTGGTCAATGCCTGACGAACACGCAAGACGCGGGTTTCCAGCGGTGTGTCATCGCCGTTGTCCGTGCCGTCGCGGGTCACGAAATCCTCGATCAGACGGGTCAGCGTGTCGACTTCAAGTTGGTCGTGGGGGATCAGCATAAGGCACCTCGGCTAAACAATGGCGCGATGCTACGGCGGTTATGAACGCATCACCAGTAGGAGCTGCCGAAGGCTGCGATCTTTTGATCTTGATCGTTCCCACGCTCTGCGTGGGAATGCCTCAGGGGACGCTCCGCGTTCCAGCTCTCGAAAGGAACGCGGAGCGTCCCGGGCTGCATTCCCACGCGGAGCGTGGGAACGATCGTCAGGATCAGCTCTCCGAACGCTGCCCAATCAAACTATCCACCGACGGCACCCGGGTATCGCTTTCCATCTGCGTCTCGTGTTCGATCTGGTGACTGAACCGGTCCAGGGAGCCCTTGGCCGGTTGTGCATCGCTGGCGAACACCGGCGGGCTGAGGATGTAGGCGCCGAGCAGGCGACTCAGGGCGGCGAGGCTGTCGATGTGGGTGCGTTCATAGCCGTGGGTGGCATCGCAGCCGAAGGCGAGCAGGGCGGTGCGAATGTCGTGGCCAGCAGTGACGGCCGAGTGAGCATCGCTGAAGTAGTAGCGGAACAGATCGCGACGCGCCGGCAGTTCGTTGTCGCTGGCAAGCCGCAGCAGGTGACGCGACAGGTGATAGTCGTAAGGCCCGCCGGAATCCTGCATCGCGACGCTCACCGCGTGCTCACTGGAATGCTGGCCGGGCGCGACTGGCGCGATGTCGATGCCGACGAATTCGCTGACATCCCAAGGCAGGGCCGCCGCCGCACCGCTGCCGGTTTCTTCGGTGATGGTGAACAGCGGATGGCAGTCGATCATCAACTCTTCGCCACTGTCGACAATGGCTTTCAGCGCCGCCAGCAGTGCGGCAACGCCGGCCTTGTCATCGAGGTGACGGGCACTGATGTGGCCGCTTTCGGTGAATTCCGGCAAGGGGTCGAAGGCGACGAAATCGCCGACGCTGATCCCCAGCGAATCGCAATCGGCGCGGGTGGCGCAATAGGCGTCCAGGCGCAATTCGATGTGATCCCAGCTGATCGGCATTTCGTCCACGGCAGTGTTGAACGCGTGCCCCGAGGCCATCAGCGGCAACACACTGCCGCGAATCACGCCGTTGTCGGTGAACAGACTGACGCGGCTGCCCTCGGCAAAACGGCTGGACCAGCAACCGACTGGCGCCAGGGTCAAGCGACCATTGTCCTTGATCGCGCGAACCGCCGCGCCAATGGTGTCCAGGTGAGCGGAGACGGCGCGGTCCGGGCTGTTCTGCTTGCCCTTGAGGGTGGCGCGGATAGTGCCGCGACGAGTCATCTCAAAGGGAATGCCCAACTCTTCGAGGCGTTCGGCGACGTAACGCACGATCGTGTCGGTGAACCCGGTGGGGCTGGGAATGGCGAGCATTTCCAGCAGGACTTTTTGCAGGTAATTGAGGTCCGGTTCGGGAATTTTGCTGGTCATGGAAACTCCTGATGAGGTGAGAGCTGATCGTTCCCATGCTCCGCGTGGGAATGCAGCCAGGGACGCTCTGCGTCCCAAGTGGACGCGGAGCGTCCGAGGAGTCATTACCACGCAGAGCGTGGGAACGATCATGAAGGGTGTGTGATCTGTCAGGGCCCCATCGCGAGCAGGCTCGCTCCCACAGGGGAATGCGGTCAAATGTGGGAGCGAGCCTGCTCGCGATGGCGATGGAACAGGCGACACATCAATGTCAGGCCACCGGCTGACTATGCGCAAACAACAAATCCACAAACCGCTCGGCCGTCGGTTGCGGTTCATGGTTGGCCAGCCCGGCGCGCTCATTGGCTTCGATAAACACATACTCCGGCTGGTCAGCGGCCGGCACCATCAGATCGAGCCCGACCATCGGAATATCCAGCGCCCGCGCCGCACGCACCGCCGCATCCACCAAGGTCGGATGCAGAATCGCCGTGACGTCCTCAAGAATGCCGCCGGTATGAAGGTTCGCCGTGCGCCGTACGAACAGATGCTCACCGACCGGCAGAATGCTGCTGTAGTCGTAACCCGCAGCCTGCAACGTGCGCTGGGTCTCATGGTCCTGCGGGATTTTGCTTTCACCGCTGGTCGCCGCCTGCCGGCGACGACTCTGGGCCTCGATCAGCGCACCGATGGAATGCTGACCATCGCCCACCACTTCCGCCGGCCGGCGAATGGCGGCGGCGACCACTTCGAAACCGATCACCACAATCCGCAAGTCGAGGCCTTCATGGAAGCTTTCCAGCAGCACCCGACTGTCGAAGGTGCGGGCGTTTTCGATGGCTTGCTGGACCTCTTCGAGGGTGCGTAAATCCACCGCCACCCCTTGGCCCTGTTCACCGTCCAGCGGTTTGACCACCACCCGTTGGTGCTCGTCGAGAAACGCCAGATTGTCGTCCGCGCTTCCCGCCAGTTGTTGGGCGGGCAGTTCAAGACCTGCGTTTTTCAGCACCTTGTGGGTCAGGCTCTTGTCCTGACACAAGGTCATGCTGATGGCGCTGGTCAGATCGCTCAATGATTCGCGGCAACGCACCCGACGACTGCCGTGAATCAAGGTAAACAGACCCGCTTGCGCGTCATCCACCTGCACCTCAATGCCGCGCCGATGAGCCTCCTCGACGATGATTCGCGCATACGGATTGAACTCGGCTTCGGGGCCGGGGCCGAGAAACAACGGCTGGTTAATGCCGTTTTTGCGCTTGATGGCGAAGGTCGACAAGTTGCGAAAACCGAGCTTGGCGTAAAGACTTTTCGCCTGACGGTTGTTGTGCAGCACAGACAGGTCCAGGTAACTCAGGCCACGACTCATGAAGTGTTCGATCAAGTGCCGCACCAGCACTTCACCGACGCCTGGGCGGGAACACTGTGGATCGACCGCCAGGCACCACAGGCTGCTGCCGTTTTCCGGATCGTTGAACGCCTTGTGATGATTCAGGCCCATGACGCTGCCGATGATCGCGCCGCTGTCCTCATCTTCGGCCAGCCAGTAAACCGGGCCGCCCTGGGGATGAGGCGTCAGCAAGCTCGCATCAATCGGCAGCATGCCGCGCGCCTGATACAGCTGATTGACGGCTTGCCAGTCCGCTTCGCTTTGCACCCGACGGATGCGAAAGCCGCGAAATACCCGGGTGGCCTGACGGTAATCGCTGAACCACAGGCGCAAGGTATCGGATGGGTCGAGGAACAGTTGCGCCGGCTCCAGCCCCAGCACTTGCTGGGGCGCGGCAACGTACAAAGCGATGTCCCGCTCACCGGGCTGCTCATTGAGCAACTCTTGGGCAAGGCTCGCGGCATCGGGAAAGGTATGGCCGATCAGCAGCCGGCCCCAACCGCAATGCACCGCGATTGGCGCGGCACCCAATTCACTGCCGTCTTCGGCCAGGCGCGCCTGCAAGCGTTCGTAGGAGGGCGCCTGACCGCGCAACAGGCGTTGGCTATAAGCCGTAGCGTGAGGTTTCATCGATCAGATTCCTTGTTCACTGAGCCACAGGTTCAGGGCTGCCAATTGCCACAGCTTGGAACCGCGCAACGGGGTCAGTTGACCTTGTGGATCGGTCAGCAGGCGGTCGAGCATGGCGGGGTTGAACAGACCACGATCCTGACTAGGATCGAGCAGCAGTTCACGCACCCAGTTCAACGTGTCGCCCTGCAAATGCTTGAGGCCAGGGACCGGGAAGTAACCCTTTTTGCGGTCGATCACTTCACTCGGAATGACCAGCCGTGCCGCTTCTTTCAAGACTTGCTTGCCGCCATCCGGCAGTTTGAATTTGCCCGGCACCCGCGCCGACAATTCCACCAGGCGATAGTCGAGAAAGGGCGTACGCGCTTCCAGGCCCCAGGCCATGGTCATGTTGTCGACGCGTTTGACCGGGTCATCCACCAGCATCACGGTGCTGTCCAGGCGCAGGGCTTTGTCCACGGCTGCGTCGGCACCGGGCTGTGCGAAATGTTCCTTCACGAAGTCGCCGGCCGCGTCGTTGGTCGTCAGCCATTTCGGCTGCACCGTGGCGGCGTAGTCGGCGTAGCTGCGGTCAAAAAACGCATCGCGATAGGCCGCGTACGGATCGCTCGCACCGTCCACCTGCGGATACCAGTGATACCCGGCGAACAACTCGTCCGCGCCTTGGCCGCTTTGCACCACCTTGCAGTGCTTGGCCACTTCGCGAGACAGCAAATAGAACGCGATGCAGTCATGGCTGACCATCGGCTCGCTCATGGCGCGGAACGCCGCGGGCAGTTGCTCGATGATCTCTTTTTCGTCGATGCGCAGTTGATGGTGTTGCGTGCCGTAGTGCTTGGCGATCAGGTCCGAATACTGGAACTCGTCACCACGCTCGCCGCCGGCATCCTGGAAACCGATGGAAAAGGTCGACAAATTTTCGACCCCGACTTCGCGCAACAGGCCTACCAACAGACTCGAATCGACGCCGCCGGAAAGCAGCACGCCAACGTCCACCGCCGCCCGTTGACGGATCGCCACCGCGTCACGGGTGCTGTCGAGCACGCGATCACGCCAGTCTTCGAGGGTCAGATTCATCTCATCGGCATGTGGGCCGTAGGGCAAGGTCCACCAGGTTTTCTGCTCGGTGGTGCCGTCCGCGTCGATGCGCATCCAGCTCGCCGGGGCCAGTTTCTCGATGCCCGCCAGCAAGGTGCGCGGGGCCGGGACCACCGCATGGAAGTTCAGATAATGATTGAGTGCCACCGGATCGAGGATCGGGTTGATGTCGCCTCCCTTGAGCAATGCTGGCAGAGCCGAGGCAAAGCGCAGGCGTTGACCGGTGCGCGATAGATACAACGGCTTCACGCCCAGACGGTCGCGGGCGATGAACAGACGCTTGGCGTCGCGCTCCCAAATGGCGAAGGCGAACATGCCGTTGAGTTTGGGCAACAAGGCTTCGCCCCAGGCGTGATACCCCTTGAGCAGCACTTCGGTGTCGCCGCCGGAATAGAAGGCGTACCCGAGGCTTTCAAGCTCAGTGCGCAGTTCCGGGAAGTTGTAGATCGCGCCGTTGAAGGCCAGGGACAGGCCCAGTTGGTTGTCGATCATCGGCTGTGCCGAGCCGTCCGACAGGTCCATGATTTTCAGGCGCCGGTGGCCCAGGGCAATCGGCCCCTGACTGTGGAAACCCCATGCATCAGGGCCGCGAGGGGCCAGGTGATGGGTGATTCGTTCAATGGCTGCGAGGTCCGCAGGTTGATGGTCGAAACGTAATTCTCCAGCTAATCCGCACATAAGTCCTTACCGGTTTTTCCGTTGGGGAGGGTCAATCGATACCTCGCCAAAAACGGCGGGTACCCGGAAACTGACCCAGCTGGATCCCTGGAGTTTTAGACCGATAAGTTATATGTCGATGGGTCAGGCCTTTCCGCGGATCAATTGGCGTAAGGCAAAACGATTGGGATGGCAGGCCTCGGCCACGGTTCTGGGCAAGGGCAGGGGCTCGTTTTCAAGCCATGCGGCCAATAGCTCGCCAGACAATGGCGCGGTGATCAAACCGCGAGAACCGTGACCGCTGTTGACGTAAAACCCGTCGAGCCATGGGCATGGCATATCGGGCACTTGCCGGGCATCTTTGCTCAGCGCGGCATAGGCTTCAGCGAAGGCCGCCTGGTTGGCCAACGGTCCGACGATCGGCAGATAATCGGGGCTGGTGCAGCGGAATGCCGCGCGCCCTTCAAGCTGCTGCGGGTCCAGGTCTGGAACATGCAGACGGGCGACCAGGTCAGTGGAGATTTCTTCGAGCAACGCCAGGTTGCCAAGGTGTTCGGCGACGGTCGGGGTCAGCTCATCGCTTTTGAAATCGAAGCTGGCGCCGAGTGTGTGTTCGCCCAGGCGTGCGGGCGCCACATAGCCTTCGGCGCAGACCACGGTCGCCAGGCTCTGGCTTTCAGGGGTTTGCGCCAGTCGGGTGATCTGGCCGCGAATGCGTTTGAGGGGCAGGTCGGCGCTTTGAGGAAAACGCTTGATCTCGGCGGCGCCGGCCAGAATCACCACGGGCGCACTGGCCAGCAATGCATCGCCGTCCCAGGCCTGCCACTGATCATCGACCTTGCGCAGCTCCAGCACGTCGCGATGGGGCAGCCACTGGATGTTCGTTGAGGACGCCTGCCTCTGGCACAACGCAGGCGGATGAACCCAGCCGCCTTCAGGGTAGAACAAGCCGCCGTGCGCCAATTCGATGCCGGCTCGGGCCTGGGCCTGGGGTTGATCGAGCAGATGCACCAGGCTCGGTGAAAAGGCCGCGGCCAATTGCGCCTGACGCTCGGCTTCCTTGGCATTGAAGGCCAGTTGCAAGACGCCGCAATCGTCCCAGTCGACGCCACGCTGCAGCTGTTCCAGCAGACGGCGGGTGTAACCAAAACCGCTGACGATCAATTGCGACAACGCCGTGCCATGGGCCGAAAGCTTGAGGTAGAGCACGCCCTGAGGATTGCCCGAGGCTTCCTGCGCCAGTGCTTCGTGGCGGTCCAGCAGGCTCACTTGCCAACCCCGCGCGGCCAGGCTGGCGGCACTGGCGCAACCGGCCAGCCCGGCGCCGATCACCAGGGCGTGGCGTTCGCCGGTCAGCGGCTGTGGACGAGCGAACCATGGTTTTGCCGAGGCTGGTTTAGCGGCCTCTTCGGGCCAACCGAGGAACGTGCCCCGCAGAATTTCCCATTTATGGCCAATGCCCGGCGTGCGCTTCATCTTGAAACCCGCCGCGTTCAGCAAACGGCGCACCCAGCCGGTGCTGGTAAAGGTGCTGATGGTCGAGCCGGGTGCCGCCAGGCGCGCCAGTTCGGCAAACAATTCGGCGGTCCACATGTCGGGGTTTTTCGCCGGAGCGAAACCGTCGAGAAACCAGGCGTCGATCTGCGCATCCAGTTGTGGCAACTGCTCCAGCGCATCGCCGATCAGTAAGGTCAGGGTGACGCGACCGTTGTCCAGCACCAGGCGCTGAAAGCCCTGATGGATCGCTACGTATTGCGCCAGCAATTGATCGGCGAATGGCTTGAGTTCCGGCCATAACGCCAGGGCCCGTTGCAGATCGGGCGCGCTCAACGGGTACTTTTCGACGCTGACAAAATGCAGTCGCGCACCGGCCACCGCGTGCTGCTCGAACAACTGCCAGGCACAGAGAAAATTCAGCCCGGTGCCGAAACCGGTCTCGCCAATTACCAGTCGCCCACCCGCCGGCAAAGCGGCGAAACGATCGGGCAAATCGTTTTGCTGCAGAAACACGTAGCGGGTTTCTTCAAGGCCCGACAGGTCGGAAAAATATACATCATCGAACACCCGCGAACGCGGGCGACCTTGGTCGTCCCAGTCGAGCTGGGCGTGGGGCAATACAGATTTCATGGCAGGCTCGGCAACGACAAGGTGGCCATTCTAGCCGATCGCTGCCGCGGTGCTTGATCCAAAATCCTGTAGGAGCGAGGCTTGCCCGCGAAGAACGATGACGCGTAATACCTGAAAAAACGCGGTGAATTCTTCGCGGGCAAGTCGGATCGCCGCACCGCTCGCTCCTACAGGTTGTGCGGCACCCCCTCGCCACAAAAAGCGCCCCTGGGAATTTCTCTGATGACTACCTGCCCAATCCGCTAGTCTTGCTCAATCCTGGAAGGAGCTGCCTTATGTTCGAATCCGCCGAAATCGGTCATACCATCGACAAAGAAACCTATGACGCCGAAGTGCCGGCCCTGCGTGAAGCTTTGCTCGAAGCGCAGTTCGAACTTCGGCAACAACACCGTTTTCCAGTGATCATTTTGATCAACGGCATTGAAGGGGCAGGCAAGGGCGAGACGGTCAAGTTGCTCAACGAATGGATGGACCCGCGCTCGATCGAGGTCCGCACGTTCGACCAGCAGACTGACGAAGAACTGGCGCGCCCGCCCGCCTGGCGCTACTGGCGGATGTTCCCGGCCAAGGGCCGCATGGGGATTTTCTTCGGTAACTGGTACAGCCAGATGCTGCAGGGACGGGTTCATGGTTTGTTCAAGGATCCGCGACTCGATCAAAGCATCAACGGGGCCGAGCGGCTGGAGAAGATGCTGTGCGACGAAGGCGCGCTGATCTTCAAGTTCTGGTTTCACCTCTCCAAAAAACAAATGAAAGCGCGGCTCAAGGCGTTGGCCGATGACCCGCTGCACAGCTGGCGAATCAGCCCGCTGGACTGGCAGCAATCCGCGACCTACGACAAATTCGTGAAGTATGGCGAACGGGTGCTGCGCCGCACCAGTCGCGACTATGCGCCGTGGCATGTGATTGCAGGCGTGGACGCGAACTATAGAAGCCTGGCGGTCGGCAAGATTCTGCTCGATGGCCTGCAAAGTGCCTTGAAAAGACCCAGGATTCACCCGGAAAAAGTCAGCGCCGCGCCCTTGTTCCCCAGCGTCGATCAAGTGAATCTGCTTGATAGCCTGGACCTGACCCGGCAGCTGGATAAGGACGATTATGAAGAGCAGCTGATTACCGAGCAGGCACGGTTTTCCGGGCTGATGCGCGACAAGCGCATGCGTCGCCACGCGTTGATCGCGGTGTTCGAAGGCAACGACGCGGCAGGCAAGGGCGGGGCAATTCGTCGGGTGGCCGCAGCGCTCGACCCACGTCAGTACGACATCGTGCCGATCGCCGCGCCTACCGAGGAAGAACGGGCCCAGCCGTATCTCTGGCGGTTCTGGCGGCATATCCCGGCCCGGGGCAAATTCACCGTGTTCGACCGTTCCTGGTATGGCCGGGTGCTGGTGGAGCGCATCGAAGGCTTTTGCAGCAAGGCGGACTGGATGCGCGCCTATGGCGAGATCAACGACTTCGAAGAGCAGATCGCCGATGCCGGGGTAATCGTGGTCAAGTTCTGGCTGGCCATCGACAAACAGACTCAGATGGAGCGTTTCCAGGAGCGCGAAGAGATCCCCTTCAAGCGCTTCAAGATCACCGAAGACGACTGGCGCAATCGCGACAAGTGGGACGATTACCGCACCGCTGTTGGCGATATGGTCGATCGCACCAGCACCGAGATATCACCGTGGACCCTGGTGGAAGCCAATGACAAGCGCTGGGCGCGGGTCAAGGTCCTGCGCACCATTAACCAGGCGCTGGAAGAGGCGTTCGAAAAGTCCGACAAACGCGAGAAGAAACTGCGCAAGCGCTGAACCGATGGCTACGCATACGCGGGGTGAATGATTGTCGCGGTCAGTCATAGGGTGGACTTATGCTCGGTCCAACTCCTGACTGACAACAACAATGAGGTGTATGCCATGCGTGAAGTGGTGATCGTCGACAGCGTACGGACCGGCCTGGCCAAATCCTTTCGCGGCAAGTTCAACATGACCCGCCCGGACGACATGGCGGCCCACTGTGTCAATGCGCTGCTCACGCGCAATGACGTCGACCCGGCCAGCGTCGAGGATTGCATCGTCGGCGCCGGCTCCAACGAAGGCGCCCAGGGCTTCAATATCGGCCGTAACGTCGCGGTGCTTTCGCACTTGGGCATCGGCACGGGTGGCATGACCCTTAACCGCTTCTGTTCATCGGGCTTGCAGGCCATCGCCATTGCCGCCAATCAGATCGCTTCGGGTTGCAGCGACATCATCGTCGCCGGTGGCGTCGAGTCGATCAGCCTGACCATGAAAAGCGTCAACACCGACAACCTGATCAACCCGCTGCTGAAAGAGCAGGTGCCGGGTATTTATTTTCCCATGGGCCAGACCGCCGAAATCGTCGCACGTCGTTACGACGTCAGCCGCCAAGAGCAGGATGTGTACGCCCTGCAAAGCCAGCAACGTACCGCCCTGGCGCAGGCCGCCGGGTTGTTCAACGATGAAATCATGCCAATGGCGGTGAAGTATCGCGTTGAAGACAAGGCCACCGGCCAGGTGCAGATTCTCGACGGCATCGTCGATCACGATGACTGCAACCGCCCGGACACCACGCTGCAAAGCCTGGCCGGGTTGAAACCGGTGTTTGCCGAGGACGGCTCGGTGACCGCCGGCAACTCGTCGCAGCTGTCCGACGGCGCTTCGATGACCCTGGTGATGAGCCTGGAAAAAGCCCTGGCGCTGGGGCTCAAGCCCAAAGCCTTCTTCCGCGGTTTTGCCGTGGCCGGGTGTCAGCCAGACGAGATGGGCATCGGCCCGGTGTTCTCGGTGCCGAAGTTGCTCAAGGCCAAGGGATTGCAGGTTGCCGACATTGATCTGTGGGAGCTCAACGAAGCGTTCGCCTCGCAATGCCTGTACAGCCGCAATCGGCTGGAAATCGACAACGACAAATACAACGTCAACGGCGGCTCGATTTCCATCGGCCATCCGTTCGGCATGACCGGTTCGCGTCAGGTCGGGCATATCGTGCGTGAGTTGCAGCGACGCAATTTGCGTTACGGCATCGTCACCATGTGCGTGGGGGGCGGGATGGGGGCTACGGGGTTGTTTGAGGCGGTGCGGTAAGTATTCTGGTTATGTAGTGACTGTTGCATTGCTATCGCGGGCAAGCCCGCTCCCACAGTGTTTAGCGGCGATCACAAATACGTCGAACGCCACAAACCCTGTGGGAGCGGGCTTGCCCGCGATGAAAGCTACGCGGTTTACGAGTTCATCCGCGAAACCTGCATCCGCTCGATATATGCCTGAATCTCTTTCTCGGCCGTTACCGCATCGTCGAACGGCCCCTCCAGCGTCTGTTCCCGCGTGGTGAAATACAGCTCTCCATTCACACGACACAAGCGGTCACAACGAAAGTGGGTGGCGGGGGCGTTGTCTTGGGCGCGCATGCCGTACATGGGCGATCTCCTGCGGGTGACGGTTTCAATGAGCTTATGCATGAACCACTTGCCACGCCTGGCCACCTGATCGACGGCATATCGTCAACTTTATGGTGCGACCTGCACAGTTTCATTCGCGGCCCGTCGGCAACTGTCCCTGTGTCGCGTTCCCGTCTGAGCCTAGAATGACCGTTTTCGCCAATCGGCTTCGGGGTCAGCATGCATATTTCATCGGGTCGCTGGGTTTATGGTCTGTGCCTGGCCTTGCTGACCGCGTTGCTGTGGGGAATCCTGCCGATCAAGCTCAAGCAAGTGCTGCTGGTGATGGACCCGGTGACGGTGACCTGGTTTCGGCTGCTGGTGTCCGGCGGTTGCCTGTTTATTTATCTGGCGGCGACCAAACGCCTGCCGAGTCGCAAAGTCCTCGGCCCGCGCGGTGGCTGGCTGGTGTTGATGGCGGTACTCGGGCTGGTCGGCAACTACGTGCTGTACCTGATGGGGCTGAACCTGCTCAGCCCCGGCACCGCGCAACTGGTGGTGCAGATGGGCCCGATTATGTTGCTGATCGCCAGTCTGTTCGTGTTCAAGGAACGGTTCAGCGTGGGGCAGGGGATTGGCCTGTTGGTGCTGCTGATCGGCTTTGCACTGTTCTTCAATCAGCGTTTGAGTGAACTGCTGACCTCCCTGACCGATTACACCGCCGGCGTGCTGATGGTGCTGTTGGCGTCCACGGTCTGGACCTTCTATGCCTTGGGCCAGAAGCAGTTGCTCACAGTGTGGAATTCGTTGCAGGTGATGATGGTGATTTACCTGTTTTGTGCGCTGTTGCTGACACCATGGGTGCATCCGCTGGAAGCGCTGCAATTGAGTCCGTTGCAAGGCTGGCTGCTGCTGGCGTGCTGTTTGAACACCCTGATCGCTTATGGCGCCTTCGCCGAAGCCTTGGCCCATTGGGAAGCTTCGCGGGTCAGCGCGACGCTGGCGATCACGCCGCTGGTGACCTTTGCTGCTGTGGCCGTGGCCGCCTGGTTATGGCCTGAGTATGTGCACGCCGAGCAGATCAACGGCCTGGGTTATGGCGGGGCGGTGTTGGTGGTGATCGGGTCGGCGCTGGTGGCGTTGGGGCCATCGTTGATGGCGGGGCTTCGTGCCCGGCGGGTGCGGATGGCGGCCAGTTAGACCGCGTTATCGTTCATCGCGGGCAAGCCACGCTCCCACAGGTTTTGTGTCGATCACAAATATTCAGGATCGACACAAAACTGTGGGAGCGAGGCTTGCTCGCGAAGACTGACTGTCAGGCACTAAATCACTTTCAGATTCACCCCTGCTTGCCAGCCTCCAACATATCCTCTGGCCTCACCCACGTATCAAACTCTTCATCCGTCAGATACCCCAGCTGCAACGCCGCCTCGCGCAAGGTCAGTCCCTCGCTGTAAGCCTTCTTGGCAATCTCCGCCGACTTGTCGTAGCCGATGTGCGGGTTCAGCGCCGTCACCAGCATCAAACCTTGTTCCAGATGCTCGGCCATTTTTTCTGCATCCGGTTCCAGCCCGGCGATGCAATGCTGCTGGAAGTTACTGCAGCCATCGCCCAGCAAGCGGATCGATTGCAGCAGGTTGTGGATGATCACCGGTTTGAACACGTTCAATTGCAAGTGGCCCTGACTGGCGGCAAAACCGATGGCAACGTCATTGCCCAATACCTGACAGGCCAGCATCGACAGGGCTTCGCACTGAGTCGGGTTGACCTTGCCGGGCATGATCGAGCTACCGGGCTCATTGGCCGGCAGTTTCACTTCGGCAAACCCAGCTCGCGGTCCGGAACCCAGCAGACGCAAGTCATTGGCGATTTTCATCAGGGTCACGGCAAGGGTTTTCAGTGCGCCGGAGAGGGTGACCAATGGCTCGTGGCCGGCTAGAGCGGCAAATTTATTGGGGGCCGTAACGAACGGCAGACCGGAGAGGGCGGCCAGTTCAGCCGCGATCGCTTCGCCAAAACCGTGGGGCGAGTTCAATCCGGTGCCGACCGCAGTGCCGCCCTGAGCCAGTTCACAGACGGCCGGCAGCGCGCTGCGGATCGCCCGCTCGGAGTAATCCAGTTGCGCGATGAACGCCGAGAGTTCCTGGCCGAAGGTAATCGGCGTGGCGTCCATCATATGGGTACGACCGGTCTTGACCAGTTTCATGTGCCGTGCAGACAGCTCCGCCAACCCGCCAGACAACTCGCTGATCGCCGGCAGCAAATGCTGCTGCACCGCCTGAGCCGTCGCGATGTGCATGGCCGTGGGGAAGCAATCGTTGGAACTCTGGGAACGGTTGACGTGATCGTTGGGATGCACCGGCGTCTTGCCGCCGCGCGGGTTGCCGGCCAGTTCGTTGGCGCGACCGGCGATCACTTCGTTGACGTTCATGTTGCTCTGGGTACCGCTGCCGGTCTGCCAGACCACCAGCGGGAACTGCTCGTCGTGATCACCGTCGAGCACTTCGTCGGCGGCCTGTTCGATCAGCCGGGCGATGTCGGCGGGCAGGTCACCGTTGCGATCGTTGACGCGCGCCGCGGCTTTCTTGATCAGGGCCAGGGCGTGCAGCACGGCCAGCGGCATGCGCTCGTTGCCGATGGCGAAGTTGATCAGCGAGCGTTGCGTCTGAGCGCCCCAGTAAGCGTCATCCGGGACTTCCACCTGGCCCAGGCTGTCGGTTTCGATACGGCTCATCATGCACACTCCTGTCGGTCTGATAGCGCAGTTTAGGCCGTGATCGCCGGTCGTGGTTCCATCAGTCTGGAATTTGACCGTTCAACCCCTCTAAATCAGGCGCGACAAGGCTTGGGGTTGAGTGACACACTTTTTTAGGTGCAGAATGGACGCCCTTGAGGTTTTGCCTCGCCTGCTAGAAAAGGAAACTCGATGACTCGTCTTCGTGCCATCTGTACCGCGGTTGCACTGGTTTGCGCCAGCGGCCAGGTTTTTGCCGATACCGCCAGCCACAACGCCAGTGCCGAAGCTTTCCTGACCCTGGCGCACGCTGACAAATTGGGCACTCCGGTGTACATGCAAGTGCAGCAAATGTTCGCTCAGCGCTTTGAACAGACCAAAGCCCCTGAATCGAAAAAAGCCTTGCTGGAAACTTACCAGGCCAAAGCCAACGCCGCTCTGGACCAAGCCATTGGCTGGAACAAGCTGAAGCCGGACATGGTCAAGCTTTACACCACCAATTTCAGCGAATCGGAGCTCAAGGATCTGGTTGCGTTCTACCAGTCTCCATTGGGCAAGAAAGTCCTGGAAAAAATGCCGCAGCTGACTCAGCAATCGGCCCAGATGACCCAGGCCAAGCTGGAAAGCGCGGTGCCTGTGGTCAACAAACTGCTGGCTGACATGACGGCCGAGCTGGAGCCTAAAGGCGCCGCTCCTGCCAAGAAAAAGCCTTAAGCGGAGTTCGGGATGACCATGCAACAACGCATCGAATCGACGCTCGGGCTGTTACAGCCCGAGCACCTGCAAGTGCTGGATGAAAGCCACATGCACAGCCGTGGGTTGCAGACCCACTTCAAGGCCGTGGTGGTCAGCCAGCAGTTCGAGGGCCTCAATCGCGTCAAGCGTCACCAGAAGGTGTACGGCACTTTGGGCGAACTGATGGGCGAGTTCCATGCGTTGGCGCTGCATACCTACACGCCGCAAGAATGGGCACAGATCGACGCGGCCCCGCCCTCGCCGACCTGTGCTGGCGGTAGCAAGCATTGATGTGACGGGCTGACGGGCTGTTGTGGCGAGGGAGCTTGCTCCCGCTGGACTGCGAAGCAGTCCTAAAACCTGCAACAGCGTTCTGTCTGAAAGAGTGCAGTCGCCAGCATTACGACTGCTTCGCAGCCGAGCGGGAGCAAGCTCCCTCGCCACAAAGGCATCTCGCAGTCCTAAAACCACACGGTTTTTGCTAGAATCCGCAACGCGCCGCTCACCCGGCGCGTTTTTTTTCGCGTCCGGTTCACCCCTTACGAGGGTAGCCACCTGGAGAATCACCCATGACACAACAGATTGTCGTGGCGGCACTGTATAAGTTCGTCACCCTGGAAGATTACGTCGCCCTGCGCGAGCCGCTGCTGCAAGCGATGGTCGACAACGGCATCAAAGGCACGCTGCTGATCGCCGAAGAAGGCATCAACGGCACCGTGTCCGGCAGCCGCGAAGGCATTGACGGGTTGATGGCCTGGCTCAAGAACGACCCACGCATGGACGACATCGATCACAAAGAGTCGTACTGCGACGAGCAGCCGTTCTACCGCACCAAAGTCAAACTCAAGAAAGAAATCGTCACCCTCGGCGTTGAAGGCGTCGACCCGAACAAAAAAGTCGGCACCTATGTGGATCCACAGAACTGGAACGCGCTGATCAGCGATCCGGAAGTGCTGCTGATCGACACTCGTAACGACTATGAAGTCTCGATCGGCACCTTCGAAGGCGCCATCGATCCGAAGACCACCAGTTTTCGCGAATTCCCCGACTACATCAAAGCCCATTTCGACCCGGCCGTGCACAAGAAAGTCGCGATGTTCTGCACCGGTGGTATTCGCTGCGAAAAGGCTTCGAGCTACATGCTCAGCCAGGGTTTCGATGAGGTCTATCACCTCAAGGGCGGCATCCTGAAGTACCTCGAAGAGGTGCCGCAGGAAGAAACCAAATGGCAGGGCGACTGCTTCGTGTTCGATAACCGCGTGACCGTTCGTCACGACCTCAGCGAAGGCGACTACGATCAATGTCATGCCTGTCGTACGCCCGTCAGCGTGGAAGACCGTGCATCCGAGCATTATGTGGCCGGCATCAGTTGCCCGCATTGCTGGGATAAGCTGAGCGAGAAAACCCGTCGCAGTGCCATCGACCGGCAGAAGCAGATCGAACTGGCCAAGGCGCGCAACATGCCGCACCCGATCGGTTACAACTACAAGCAAACTCCTTCCGAGGCTTGAACCATGTCTGCACGTCGCCTGCTCTATGTGATGGACCCGATGTGTTCCTGGTGCTGGGGTTTTGCGCCGGTGGCCAAAGCGTTAGTCGAGCAGGCGCAGGCAGCGGGGGTGGACGTGCATCTGGTAGTCGGCGGTTTGCGCACCGGCAGCGGCTCAGCATTGGAGCCGACCACTCGGCGCTACATCCTTGAGCACTGGCAGGCGGTCCACGAGGCCACTGGCCAACCGTTCAAGTTTGAAGGCGCGCTGCCCGACGGGTTTGTCTACGACACCGAGCCGGCGTGTCGGGCGCTGGTGACGGCGCGCAGCCTGGCACCGGATTGCGCGTGGACACTGCTTGGGTTGATCCAGCATGCGTTCTACGCCGAAGGTCGCGACGTCACCCACGCCAGCGTATTGGTGGAACTGGCAGAACAGGCTGGTTTGCCGCGCATCGAGTTCGCCGCCGCCTTCGACCGTGCCGATCAGCACGCAGCCACCGCTGCCGATTTCACTTGGGTCCAGGACCTGGGCATTGCCGGTTTCCCGACCTTGCTGGCAGAGCGTGATGGTCAATTGGCGTTGCTGACCAATGGGTATCAACCTTTGAATGTGTTGTCACCGTTGCTCGGCCGCTGGCTGGAGCGCGCTGCCTGTGCATGATCTGCCCGACGACGTTCCAGCCCCTGCACGTGTCGACCGTCTGAGCTGGGCGGAAATCCGTCGCCTGGCCCTTCACCATAAAAAATCCCTGTGGATCGCCAACGGCGTCGCGGTATTGGCAACGCTGTGCAGCGTGCCGATCCCCTTGCTGTTGCCGTTGCTGGTGGACGAAGTACTGCTGGGCCACGGTGACGCCGCGCTGAAAATCATGAACCACGCGCTGCCCGACGTCTGGCAGAAAGCTGCGGGTTACATTGGTCTGATGCTGCTGGTGACGCTCGTATTACGCTGTGCAGCGTTGTTGTTCAACGTGGTGCAGGCGAAATTGTTTGCGGCGTTGGCCAAGGACATTGTGTATCGGATTCGGGTGCGGCTGATCGAGCGACTCAAGCGCATCTCGTTGGGGGAATACGAAAGCCTGGGCAGCGGCACGGTGACTACGCACCTGGTCACCGACCTGGACACGCTGGACAAATTCGTCGGCGAAACCCTCAGTCGTTTCCTCGTGGCCATGCTGACGCTGGTGGGCACCGCCTCGATCCTGATGTGGATGCACTGGAAACTCGCGCTGCTGATTCTGCTGTTCAACCCGCTGGTGATCTATGCCACGGTGCAGTTGGGCAAGCGGGTCAAACACCTGAAGAAACTCGAGAACGACAGCACTTCGCGCTTCACCCAGGCTTTGACCGAAACCCTGGATGCCATCCAGGAAGTGCGCGCCGGTAATCGTCAGGGCTTTTTCCTCGGACGGCTTGGCCAGCGAGCGCGTGAAGTGCGCGATTACGCCGTGAGTTCACAGTGGAAAACCGATGCATCGAACCGCGCCAGCGGCTTGCTGTTCCAGTTCGGCATCGATATTTTTCGCGCCGCGGCCATGCTCACCGTGCTGTTTTCCGACCTGTCCATCGGCCAGATGCTGGCCGTGTTCAGCTACCTGTGGTTCATGATCGGTCCGGTGGAACAACTGCTCAACCTGCAATACGCCTTTTACGCCGCCGGCGGTGCACTGTCGCGGATCAACGAATTGCTGGCCCGCGCTGATGAGCCGCAGTACACCGGCAGTGTCGACCCGTTCCAGGGACGCGACACGGTAGGCATCGAAGTTCAGGGGCTGAGTTTCGGCTACGGCGACGAGTTGGTGCTGAATCAAATGAACCTGTCGATTGCCCCCGGTGAAAAAGTCGCGATTGTCGGCGCCAGCGGGGGAGGCAAAAGCACCCTGGTGCAGTTGCTGCTTGGCTTGTATACGCCCTTGGCCGGCACCATCCGTTTTGGTGGTTCGACTCAGGAAGAGATCGGCCTGGAAACCGTGCGTGAAAATGTCGCCGTGGTCTTGCAGCATCCGGCACTGTTCAACGACACCGTGCGCGCCAACCTGACCATGGGCCGCGAACGCAGCGACGAAGCCTGCTGGCAGGCATTGGAAATTGCTCAACTGCACAATACGGTGCGTGAGTTGCCCAACGGCCTGGACAGTATTGTCGGGCGCTCCGGTGTGCGTTTATCCGGCGGGCAGCGTCAACGCCTGGCGATTGCGCGGATGGTGTTGGCCGAACCCAAGGTGGTAATCCTCGACGAGGCCACATCCGCTCTGGACGCGGCCACCGAATACAACCTGCACCAGGCACTGGCGCGGTTCTTGAGCAACCGCACCACGCTGATCATTGCGCACCGGTTGTCGGCCGTGAAACAGGCCGACCGGGTGCTGGTGTTCGACGGTGGTCAGGTTGCCGAGGATGGCGACCATCAGCAGCTGATTGCCGATGGTGGGTTGTACGCCAAGCTTTATGGGCATTTGCAGCAGCATTGATCGCGGCGAGCGCTTACTTCCAGATCACGTCCAGCGCACTGGGGTTGCCGTCATAACCGAACTGCTTCATCACCACCGAGCATGAGTCGCACGGTGCCATGGTGGTGGCGATCGTGATGGAATCAAGATCTTTCGGGTCAGGGTATTTGCCTCGAATAACGCCGATGAGTTTACTCTCGGTGTCCAGCGAAGTGGGACGAGACGTGAGCGCAGGTGTGTACTTTTCAATGTTGTCGATGGTGTGCGGGATCGCCTGCAACTTGCCTTCGGGCGTTACGCTAAGTGCCGTCTCCGGGAAGCGGGTTCCACGATCGATGTTGAAGTAACGGGTGCTGCCGACTTTTACCTCGTTCGTAGTCCTGTTTTTGTCAAACAACGGCAGAAAACCGGTATCACCTTGTTGGCCGGAAACGCTGACGTATACCTCACGCACCCCTGCCTTGGTCTTGATCTCTGCGAACGCAATGTTCCTGGGGCTGTGCAGGGGGCGGCCTGTATTTGTGCTGATCAGGTGTTGCAGTTCCATCATCGTCTTATCAATTTTCAATGCTTTAGGTCCTGCCTGAGTCGATGGCCCGACGGTTATGGCTGTTTTCCCGAACAGGTTGTTGAAAATTTCTGCGGTTGTTTCACGCACACTGTCGGGCGCGGCCTTGGACAACGACCAGGTTGCAGCACCATCAGTGGAGCTACGTACGATCATTCTTGTGGAGTGATCGAACAGCGCCGCTTCCCCCGGGCTGGTATCAACCTTGAGCAATTTGAGTGTATCGGGTGGGTTGGCATGGCTACCGATCGAAATGGCGATGTCATCCATGGCTTTCAATGCTCGCTCGACCGACGCCTGGCCATGGATTCTGACCATGTTGTTGGCATTCAGAGAGCCGATGTAGACCACCATCAACTCGCTTTTCAATTCCTCGGGAAGGGTGTCGGCTTTCTTGAACGTCAGAGTGTCGAATACGTTCCGCCCCTTGGCACGCTCGGCAACGTAAAAGTTTCCGGCGTCCAGACGCATGAAAATGTAGTGTTTCGATCCGTCTATTGCTTCGACGATCGTGGCGCCCGTGCGCACTGTATCGACCAGTTCGTGCCCCGCAGAGGGCACGCTGACCATGACGCGCCCATAAATCCCCTTTTGAAATTCCATCGTGGCGGTCAGCGTCGAGGGCATAAGCATCGCATCAATGCGCATTGCAGCTCTGCCGGTAGCCGGGGTGTAGAGGGTATCCCCGAACCAGGGTGCCCAACCTTTGACGTCATCGACGCTCCCGATATCCGGAGCAGGGGCCGGGTCGCGAACGACATAACTTGTCTTGCACAGCTGCGGGCCGGGCGCGCGCGGTACTCGGCAGGGAATCGCCTTGTAGGTGTTCTCCGTCAACTCAGCGCGGCGCAGCGAGCCGTTCTTCAATCGGTAAGGCTGATTGTCGATGAACAGTGTCGTGCTGCCATCGACTTCAAGCACTTCCCGAACACGGCTGTTTTCAGCGAGCTCGACAATGACGTGTCGACTGTTGTTTTCCAGCGTGTTGTAGCGCGAACGCCCCAATGACAGTCCACCCGAGTGGGTAGTGAGCGACGGGCCATAAGGCTTGGACGATACCGGATCAATCAGACGGTAGTTGGCCGCGATATTGCGTACCGGCACGTCGTCGATCCCTCTGATCGTGGCCAGTTGGTCGCCGCTCACCAATGGCCTCCACCGGCCGCCATCGCTTATCTGCGGCAAACTGCGGGCGAAGTCATAATGACCGGCTTTGCCCGCCAGCTGCTTGACCTGGAAAATGCCGAATCGGCCTAATTTCAACCCCCTTGTTCCCAACGCCTTGAGCAACTGCCCGATGCCGTCAACAGGGTTCAGTTCTAGCAGAGTCAAAATAATCAACTCTTTGGTCAGTGCCGTAAACGCGGGAAGTCTGGCGCGCAAGGTCAGACGGCCTGCATTGCTGATCAGCTTTGCCGAGCCCGAAGCAAACTTGCCGACGGGCAATGCAAATGACGCCAGGTCGGTAAATAGCCCGAACGCTCCGTTGATCAGGCGCGTTTTGTCTCCCGACGCCAGATCTTCGATACTTTTCCAGAAGGGCACGAAGGCCTTGATAATTTCGAGAGTTTCTTCTTTATCGGCCTTTTCCTTTTCAAACGCTGTCTGCCCGTAGGCGGTTGTGTAAAGTTTTTTTGGATCTATGAATAGTAAGTGGGTGGCAATGAAATCGCTGATTTCCGTGCAACGGGGTGAGAACAGCGTCAGCGGAACGTTATTTGAAGTTGCCACGGTATCGGGAGGCGCGGTGAAAGCGTTACCCAGTTGTTCGATGATTGCCTGGCAAACCGCTCCCTTCTTCGGTGTGCTCCCGGTTGCATGAGCGTCCCAGTCAAACGGTAATTCCTCATGGCGTAATACCGATACGGAGACGGTCGATTTACCGGTACGCCACTGCTCAGTCTTTTCGGCACCGCCGAATTGTTCCGGAGCAAGGTTTTCGATGCGGCGTATCACGCCTGCTCTGGGCAGCAATTCGTAGGTCCTTGTTTCGTTGGCGTAGGTTGTTTGCAACACAAACCCATTGCGGGTTCGTAGCGGCAGGATTATTTCGGGTGTTTCGTTCTGAGCCTCGACACCGCTGGTTTCCTTTCTCAGGCTGTAGATTTTCAGTTCGCCCGATTCAATGGCCTGGCGATCAGAGAACGCAAGCGACGCCAATTGACTGCTGATCAGCGTTTTATAAGCAGTTGTCTGTTGTTCCAGATGACTTTGGAAACTTTGATAGAACTCGGTTTTGACGTCAGGCAGGGTGCCGCGCACTATCGGTATCCCCGACGTGGAGAATAAGTCGTCGAAGGTCGCCGTTATGTACCGTTTGCTGTTTATGCTGAAAAAACATGTGCTGCGGGAGCCGTCACTTAGTGTGTAATACCATCGTGTCTGATTATCGAGCTCATCCGAAGCCAGGACGTCGATAAGCGAGTAATAGTCATACTCCTTGCCGGGGAGCGTCGGCACGCTATTCCACCGTATCGATTCCTGACGCTTCCTTGCCACTTTTCGACCTTGCTCTACATAGCGTTTTCCAAAGAACTTCTGCGCGACTGTTTTCGCCATCGACATTCGTTGGGGTGGTTCTTCCTTGAGTAGGGTGATCGAATCGTTGAGCGCGCTGATGTGTTTATCCAGTTCCGATAGTGCCAGTTCAATCTCGGACTGCGTGTAATCCTCACGATGTTTTTGCAGGATGACCCCTTGGGTCACGGCCCAGTCGAGTGTCGGCAGCAGCCGCGCCAGGCTGATCTCATTCAGTTGCTCCCTGGTCGCGGCTTCAGCCCGTTGGAGAGGCAAGTTGACCAGTTGCTGAAAAGTCATCCTGCGCAAGGCCGTGGGATCGGTGGTGTTGATCAGGTTCACGCCGTTGACGAAGTTCACCCAGACGACGGAACTCCTGTACGCAAGGTCGGGCGGAATATCGTTGACGCCGAACTCAGTGGGAAACTGGCCCAGAAACAACCTTGCAATAACAGCCGCTTCTTTTTCCGACGATGCCCGCTTTGTCGAGAGGAGATGGGTTTCGAATTCGCGCCAGATAGCCTGATAACTCTTTCCCCAGTGTGAACGAGACTGCCAGTCGAAACCGGTGATCCCGTCGGGATGCTCGCTGGTCGGCGATTTCAGCCATATTTGCAGTGCATTGGCGACTACTTTGGTGCGGATCTGCGGCGAGGTCTCTTCGCCGGTTTTTCCCCCGTACCAATCCATCACCGACAGTAAGATCGTTGCAAGCTTCTCGGCTTCCGGGCCCTGCAGGATTTTTTGCAGATAAACAGTTGGCGTTGCCCGCACCTGTTCAATAGTGGCTGAGGGAAGAACGTCTTGGGCGAGATAGGTCAGAAGGGAAGTGCTGCTCTGCGGCAGAAATTTAATGACGGCGTCGACTATTTCCCTGGCAATAAGCTGTGCTTGCCATTTCTGCCTGTCGACCTGGGAAGGATCCGAGGAGGCGGAGAGGACGGTTTGTATCACCGCGCGATCTTTTTCGGTGGGACGGCGCCTCAGGTCGAGAATGTTGAAGTCATCCTCCAGACCCAAACGATAGCTGGCGATCCTTTCTTCAACAGTATCGGTGGCGGCTTTATGGGCGGCAGTGTCTGCCTGATCCCACGGTGCGATACCGTAAAATGTGGCGATGCCGGGCAGACTGACAAGGCGGTCATAGCGAATTTCTCCACCCATCAATGTGGCTGACTTTTCGATCCGGGTTGTCAGTACTTGCAAGCTTGCATGCCCGCGTATCGGCAAGACGACCTTTTTTTCGCTGCCGCGATTCGATGTCTCGTAGACGTAGACCCCGTCTCTGAGGGTGACCATCAGATAATGGGGGGAAACTTTGTGCTTTTTGCACAACTCCAGGTAGTCGGTCGTTTTCAGTAACTGTTGCAAGGCCTCCTGGCCCGTTTCGTTTTCCTGGTCCAGGGGGGAGAAAGTGCGGGGCTTGAGTAGGGTTTTCCTGAACTGGGAAATCGAACCGATTTCGGCACGCATGAAGGACAGCAACAGTTCATAGTCCTCCAACTGGCTTTGATACACCTGCGTTGCGGACGGGGATGCGTCTTGGGTGTCGGTTGATGCAGAGCTAAAAAGCGTTGGCATGGTGTGCTTTCTCGTTGTTCGTTGTTTTGGATGGTTTTCGTGCTGTTGCACGCCGTCGATTACAACGATTCATACGAGAAATCGTGCGGTATATAGATATTGCGAAAGCTTTGAGGAAGGTATTTCCCCTCTGGGGCGCGATCGTCGAGCGTGGCGCGGGTCTATTGATGAAAAAACTGTCTGTGAGGACTTGCTCAAGGATGACAGCAGGTTCGCACTTGTCGGGATCACGATCGCACCCTAGTCTAGCGATAGCGATTTCAACCTGATGATGATCTGGTAGTGCGTACGTAAAGGACCTCATGAAGCAGAAACGGACTCTCGGAACCCCTCGGTTGTTGGGCATCGTCTGGCCTTTTATCGCCGTCGTGTTATTTCAGGCAGTGTTGGGAGGTGTCAGTCTTTACGTTCTTTCGGCGGTACGCGGCTACGTCGGTGGTGAAAGCCTGTGGTCCAAGGGCCAGAAAGACGCCATCTATTACCTCAATCTCTACGCCGACAGTCGCGACGAAACAATTTTTCTCAAATACCAGAACGCAATTGCGGTGCCTCAGGGTGGCCATGAATTGCGTCTGGCGCTGGATCATCAGCCTCCGAATATCGAGGCGGCGCGGGTCGCGATCCTCAAGGGCGGCAACCACCCTGACGACGTCTCCAGCCTGATTTGGCTGTACCTCAATTTCCGCCACTTCAGTTACCTTGAAAAAGCCATCGACCTCTGGACGGTCGGTGACGCGTACCTGGTGCGACTCGATAACGTCGCACGGGAGATGCATCAGCGCATTGCCGATAGCCAGGTCACCGATGCCGACGTCAAACGCTGGAAAGACCAGATTTTTGCCATCAACGATGGCGTGACGCCTGCCGCCAAAGCGTTCAGCGACGCCTTGGGCGAAGGCTCGCGGGTGATTCTCCGGCTGCTGTTGGTGACGAACCTCGCCACCGCGCTGGGGTTGATTGTGTTGGCCCTGCTGCGTACTCATAAACTGCTCAAGCAGCGCCATGCCTTCGCCGATGCCTTGCAGTTGGAGAAAGACCGGGCGCAGATCACTCTGCAATCGATTGGCGATGGGGTGATCACCACGGATGTCGAGGGTGCGATTGTCTATATGAATCCGGCCGCCGAGGCCTTGACTCACTGGAAGGCCGAACAGGCGGCGGGGTTGCCATTGGCGGCGCTGTTCAATCTGCTGGACGAGAACGCTCAGGCCGACGGTTTTACCTTGATCGAGCACATTTTGAGCGGTCAGCTCAGCGGTGGCAGCGAGCATTCCAAACTGATCCAGCGTCTGGATGGCAGCACGGTTTCGGTCACACTGGTCGGTGCGCCAATCCGCAATACGGGCAAGGTCAGTGGCACCGTGCTGGTGCTGCATGACATGACCCAGGAGCGACAGTACATCGCCAATCTGTCGTGGCAGGCGACCCATGACGCCCTGACCGGGCTGGCCAACCGCCGCGAATTCGAATATCGCCTCGAACAGGCCCTGCATAACCTGATACGCCAAGCGGGGCGTCACGCTTTGATGTTTCTCGATCTGGATCAATTCAAACTGGTCAACGACACCTGCGGTCATGCGGCGGGCGACGAGCTGTTGCGGCATATCTGTGCGTTGTTGCAATCAGGTTTGCGCGAAGGCGACACCCTGGCCCGATTGGGTGGCGACGAGTTCGGCATACTGTTGGAAAACTGCGCGCCGGAAGCGGCCGAGAAAATCGCCGAGGGCCTGCGCCAGACCGTGCAGAACCTGCATTTTGTCTGGAAAGGCCGGCCGTTCGTGACCACCGTGAGTATCGGTCTGGTGCATGTGGCCCAGAATCCGGCCACCCTCGAAGCCTCGCTGCGGGCCGCTGACATGGCTTGTTATATGGCCAAGGAAAAGGGTCGCAACCGGGTTCAGGTCTATCACGCCGACGACTCGGAGCTGTCCCTGCGTTTTGGCGAGATGGCCTGGGTGCAGCGCCTGCACGTAGCGTTGGAAGAAAACCGCTTCTGTCTGTACTCCCAGGAAATCGCGCCCCTTGGCTCTGACGAGCAGGGCCGCGGGCATATCGAAATCCTGCTGCGCCTGCATGACGAAGCGGGGCGCATGATTCTGCCGGACAGTTTCATTCCGGCCGCCGAGCGTTACGGTTTGATGACGTCGATTGACCGTTGGGTGGTGGAAAATGTTTTCAAGGTCATTGCCCAATGCATCGCTGAAGAGCGCGCAGGGCCGTTGGCCATGTGTGCGATAAATCTGTCAGGTATTACTATCGGAGATGAGGCGTTTCTGGACTTCCTTCGTGAACAATTTGTTGCATATTCAATTCCACCTGAAATGATTTGTTTTGAAATTACAGAAACCAGTGCGATTGCAAATCTGGGTAGCGCAATTAGATTTATCAATGAACTCAAAGGTTTAGGTTGTTATTTTTCGCTAGATGACTTTTGCGCTGGTATGTCCTCATTCGCTTACTTGAAACATTTACCTGTAGACTTCCTGAAGATCGACGGGAGTTTCGTAAAGGATATGCTGGACGACCCGATTAACCGCGCCATGGTCGAAGTGATCAATCACATCGGTCATGTCATGGGTAAGCGCACGATTGCCGAGTTCGTTGAAACACCTCAGATCGAGCAGGCATTGCTGGAGATCGGGGTGGATTACGCTCAAGGGTATGTGATTGAACGCCCGCATCTGTTTACCTGGGATAGTTTGCAAAGTCGTCCAGCCCGGCCCCGACCTTTGTTGTTCAAGGCGCCCGGCACGTTCCGTTGAAACTTTTGTTGATCTGAAAATCACAATCAAAAGGAGCGCGACAGTGATCGACACATTCAACAGAACCGGACCACTCATGGAAGCTGCAAGTTACCCCGCCTGGGCTCAGCAACTGATCCAGGATTGCAGCGAGAGCAAGCGCCGGGTTGTCGGACACGAACTGTATCAACGCATGCGAGATAACAAACTCAGTGCAAAAACCATGCGCCAGTACCTTATTGGTGGCTGGCCGGTGGTCGAACAGTTCGCTTTGTACATGGCACAGAACCTGACCAAGACCCGTTTTGCGCGCCACCCTGGCGAAGACATGGCGCGTCGCTGGCTGATGCGCAACATTCGCGTCGAATTGAACCATGCCGATTACTGGGTGCATTGGAGCCGTGCTCACGGTATCAGCCTGGAAGATCTACAAGCCCAACAGGTGGCCCCTGAGCTTCACGCCTTGAGCCACTGGTGCTGGCACACCAGTTCGTCGGACTCGCTGATCGTGGCCATCGCGGCCACCAACTACGCCATCGAGGGTGCGACCGGGGAGTGGTCGGCGCTGGTCTGTTCCAGTGGCGTCTACGCGGCAGCGTTCCCCGAGGAAGATCGCAAGCGGGCCATGAAGTGGTTGAAGATGCACGCCCAGTATGACGATGCCCATCCATGGGAAGCGCTGGAAATCATCTGCACCCTGGCGGGCATGAACCCGAGCAAAGCACTGCAAGTGGAATTGCGCCAGGCTGTCTGCAAAAGTTACGACTACATGTATCTGTTCCTGGAACGTTGCATGCAGTTGGAACTGGCAGTGAAAACCCCGGTAGCCCGTGAGCGGATGGCGTTGGCTGAAAGCTGATCCCCTGAAAACAACACAAACCAAATGTGGGAGCAAACCTGTGGCGAGGGGGCTCGCCCCCGTTTGAGTGCGTAGCACTCACAAGATCTTTGGTACATCAGAGATTTGGGGGCTGCTTCGCAGCCCAGCGGGGGCGAGCCCCCTCGCCACGGGCCCGCTCCCACATTGGTTATACAGCGGTGCTGAAATATCAGCCCGCCATCGCAAGGCGATTACGCCCCTCACGCTTGGCCACATACAACGCACTGTCGGCCCGTCGCAACAGACTCTCGGCAGATTCGCCGGGCAGCAGCGTCGAGCAACCGATGCTGACCGTCAGCTCGATCACCTTCCCCTCGGCCTCATAGTCCTGAGCCTGCGCCGCAAACCGCAGTCGTTCACCGATCATGGCTGCAGCTTCCCGACTGGTGTTAGAAAGCAGAATCAGGAATTCTTCGCCACCAAACCGGAACACCATATCGACGTTGCGCAACTGGTTTTTGATCGAGGCTGCGACGGCCTTCAGCACTTCATCGCCGGCGCTGTGCCCGTAGGTGTCGTTGATCTGTTTGAAGTGATCGATGTCCAGCATCAACAGCGACAGGGGTTGCGAGTGTCGCCGCGACATTTCGATTTCCCGTTCCAGCGTCTGATCCATAGCGATGCGGTTGCCGGTATCGGTCAGCGGATCACGCAATGCACTTTGAGTCGCCGCTCGGTAGAGCAGAGCGTTTCGCATGGGGAAGAGCAGGGTCGACAACAGTGACTCCAGGTTGCCCTGTTCCTGGTCACTGAAACGCTGATTGCGACGGAACACCAGCTCACCCAATTGCTCGCCTTCATGGCTGAGGCTGTAGCTGATTGAATGATGACCCCGCGTGCCGAATTGCAGGCGCAAGTCGCTGGGTTGATGTTCGTAACTCAAGGCATCCAGCGGCACAAGGCGCTGAATTTCACGGAAGAAAAGTCCGAGAATGCGTTGCGGCTCAAGACTGGTTTGCAGTTGCAGGCCCAGCGCTTGGCGCAATTGCGCAAGACTGGCGGGCCGCTCCAGGAGGGGAGGCTGCTGACCAAAGCCCAGGCGTTGCAATTTGGCACTGTCGAAGTCAATTGCGTTGGTCTGGGAAGGTGATTTCATATGGCGTGAGCCCCTAAAGCAGTAAGGCTGTCTTACAGGCTGGGTGAGAGCGGCTTTGGGCTGCGCGTCATACTGGTCCATCAGTCCCGTAGGACATTTGGCACGAGTTTAGTCCGCTTTGCCGAAGATTAGTAACCTATCGGCTCAAGCTCCGCCTCGTCTGCTTTCACACGGCGTGTCTGAGCAAATTTAGAGCGAAAGTCGTGCCATTCGGTTCAGTCGAATAAAAAGCTTTAAAAATCAGAATGCTGGAAGGTCATGCGAGGGGAGTTGCGGAGGGTGATGACATTTATTTGACTTGAAGCAGGGGTAGTTACCACCGGGTTTGAGTGCCGCGGCGGGAAGCCGTCGCGGCAGAAAAGCGACGCACGGACACTACTGAGCGTTGAATGCCTGACCATTGATGCCGGTACTGTCCGGACCCATCAGGTAAAGGTAGACCGGCATGATCTCCTCGGGTGTCGGGTTGTTCAGCGGGTTTTCACCGGGGTAGGCTTGGGCGCGCATGCTGGTACGGGTAGCTCCGGGGTTGATGCTGTTGGAACGCACCGGTGCCACGGTGTCTACTTCGTCGGCCAGGGTTTGCATCAGGCCTTCGGTAGCGAACTTGGAAACGCCGTAAGCGCCCCAGTACGCACGACCCTTGCGACCGACGCTGCTGGAGGTGAACACCACCGAGGCGTCCTGAGACAGCTTGAGCAGTGGCAGCAGGGTGCTGGTGAGCATGAACATGGCGTTGACGTTGACGTGCATGACGCGCATGAAGTTCTCGCCGGACAACTGCTCGATCGGGGTGCGCGGACCGATGATCGAGGCGTTGTGCAGCAAGCCGTCGAGGTGGCCGAACTCGGTCTCGATCATGGCCGCGAGTTCATCGTATTGATGAGGCAGTGCGGTTTCCAGATTGAACGGAATCACGGCGGGTTGTGGATGCCCGGCGGCTTCGATTTCGTCGTAGACCTGAGTCAGGTTGGCTTCGGTCTTGCCCAGCAACAGCACGGTGGCGCCGTGGGCGGCGTAGGTTTTTGCGGCGGCAGCGCCGATGCCACGGCCAGCGCCGGTGACCAGGATGACCCGATCCTTGAGCAATTCAGGGCGGGCGGAATAATCAAACATAAAAAACCTCACAACAATTCAACAGGCAGGCATCGTACTTGTGGCGAGGGAGCTTGCTCCCGCTCGGCTGCGAAGCAGTCGTAAAAACCTGCAAATGCGGTGTGCCTGAAAGAATGCGTTCATAGATAGAGGGGCCGCTTCGCAGCCCAGCGGGAGCAAGCTCCCTCGCCACAAAAGCCTCTGTGTTCAGCAACTGCACAAAGCGTTATCCAACACATCGAGCAACGCCAGCGGATGATCGATCACCACGTCCGCGCCCCAGTGCTTGGGGTTATCGTCCGGGTGAATATAGCCGTAGGTCACTGCGCAGGTTTTGGTGCCAGCATCGCGGCCGGATTCGATGTCCCGCAGGTCATCGCCCACAAACAGCACGCTGGCCGGGTCCAGGTCGAGCATCTTGCACGCCAGGATCAACGGCTCCGGATCCGGTTTGCTGTTTTTCACATGATCGGGGCAAATCAGCACCTTCGAACGTTCGGCCAGGCCCAGCTGCTGCATGATCGGTTCGGCGAAACGCACCGGTTTGTTGGTGACCACGCCCCAGATCAGGTTGGCCTTTTCGATTTTCTCCAGCACTTCGGCCATGCCGTCGAACAGATGGCTGTGGACCGCGCAACCCTTGAGGTAGCGGTCGAGGAATTCCTGACGCAGTTCCTCGAACCCCGGCGATTCCGGGTCCATGGAAAAGTTTGCGGCGACCATCGCCTTGGCGCCGCCGGAAATTTCATCGCGAATGTGTTGAGTGTTGATTGGCGGCAAACCACGATCAGCGCGCATCGCCTGGCAGATGGCGATGAAATCCGGCGCAGTGTCGAGCAGAGTGCCGTCCATGTCGAAAAGGACTGCTCTGATACGCATCGGCTTACTCCTCGCGCAGGGTCTGGATCATGTAATTGACGTCGACATCGGCCGCCAGTTTGTAATGCTTGGTCAACGGATTGTAGGTCAGGCCGATGATGTCCTTGACGGTCAGGCCGGCCATGCGGCTCCAGGCGCCAAGCTCGGAGGGGCGGATGAACTTCTTGAAGTCGTGGGTGCCGCGTGGCAGCAACTTCATGATGTATTCGGCGCCGACGATGGCGAACAGATAGGCCTTCGGGTTGCGGTTGATGGTGGAGAAGAACACCTGGCCGCCCGGTTTGACCATTTTGAAGCAGGCGCGGATGACCGACGACGGATCCGGCACGTGTTCAAGCATTTCCAGGCATGTCACCACGTCGAACTGCTCGGGCATTTCTTCGGCCAGGGCTTCGGCGGTGATCTGCCGGTACTCGACGCTCACGCCGGATTCCAGTTGGTGCAGCTGAGCGACGGCCAGCGGCGCTTCGCCCATGTCGATGCCCATTACGGTCGCGCCGCGTTGAGCCATGGCTTCGCTGAGGATGCCGCCGCCGCAACCGACGTCGAGGACTTTCTTACCGGCCAGATGGACCCGCTCATCGATCCAGTTGACCCGTAGCGGGTTGATGTCGTGCAGCGGTTTGAACTCGCTTTCGCGGTCCCACCAGCGATGGGCCAGGGCTTCGAATTTGGCGATTTCGGCGTAGTCGACGTTGCTCATGGTGTCAGTCCTCTAAAACTTGAAAAATCCTGTTGCCCCGGTTTTGGTCCAGGGTGCTTACGATTCGGTATGGCCACTAATGCGCTGGCCCCAGGCCTTGGCAGTGGCGCACAGCTGTGTTTCATCCAGGCGGGTCAAGCGGCGGTCGTCGAGCAGTTGCTTGCCGGCGACCCAAAGGTGTTTCACGCAGTCGCGACCAGTGGCATAGATCAGTTGCGAAACCGGGTCGTAGACCGGTTGCTGCGCCAGGCCCGACAGGTCGAACGCGACGATGTCCGCCGCTTTACCGACTTCCAGCGAACCCGTTTCAGCTTCGATGCCCAGCGCGCGGGCGCCATTGAGCGTGGCCATGCGCAGGGCGCGATGGGCGTCCAGCGCCGTGGCCGACCCGGCGACGGCCTTGGCCAGCAACGCAGCGGTGCGGGTTTCGCCGAGCAGGTCGAGGTCATTATTGCTGGCCGCGCCATCGGTGCCGACCGCCACATTGACCCCGGCCTGCCACAAGCGCTCGACCGGGCAGAAACCGCTGGCCAGCTTCAGGTTCGACTCCGGGCAATGAATCACATGGGTGTTACTTTCTACCAGCAGCATCAGGTCTTCATCGCTGATCTGGGTCATGTGAACGGCCTGCAGGCGCGGCCCGAGCAGGCCCAGGCGGCCAAGGCGGGCCAGCGGGCGTTCGCCGCACTGCTCGACCGACTGCTGCACTTCGAAAGCGGTTTCGTGGACGTGCATATGAATCGAGGCGTCCAGTTCTTCGGCGATCACCCGGATTTTTTCCAGGGTTTCGTCGCCCACGGTGTAGGGTGCATGGGGCCCAAAGGTGACTTTGATCCGCTCGTGATGCTTGAGATCACCGAATAATTCAACGCCCTGACGAATGGCTTCATCCGCCGTGGCGGCGCCTGGAATAGGGAAATCGAGGATCGGAATGGCGATCTGGGCGCGAATGCCGCTGTTATGTACGCATTCGCTGGCGACCTTCGGGAAGAAATACATGTCGGAGAAACAGGTGATGCCGCCTTTGATCTGCTCGGCGATGGCCAGGTCGGTGCCGTCGCGTACGAACGCCTCGTCTACCCATTTGGCTTCAGCGGGCCAAATGTGCTTTTCCAGCCAGGTCATCAGCGGGAGATCGTCGGCCAGGCCGCGGAACAGCGTCATTGCCGCATGCCCGTGAGCATTGATCAGGCCGGGGCTGAGCAGAATGTCCGGCAATTCGCGGACTTCGGTTGCGTTAAACTTCAAGGCTGCTGCGCGCGGGCCGATAAATACGATACGACCGTCGCGGATGCCCAGGGCGTGCTCTTTAAGGACCACGCCAGCCGGTTCGACGGGTACCAGCCAGGTCGGCAGCAATAACAGGTCGAGCGCAGCGGTGGGGGTCGGCATCGAAAGTCGGTTCCAGTGCTTTTGTAAAGGATGGCGAAGTATACCCGAGCGTCTTCGCGGGGGGCTCGCTATAATCGGCGGTTTTTGTTCATGAGTGCGGGGTATGGGGATGCGCGATCGACTGTTGGCTGCGGAGAAGGTGAAGGCCATCGATTGGCGTAATGACGCCCTGTATTTGCTGGATCAGCGTATTTTGCCGTTCGAGGAAACCTGGATCGCCTACACCAGCGCCGCGGGCGTGGCTGAGGCCATTCGCTCAATGGTGGTGCGCGGCGCGCCGGCCATTGGCATCAGTGCGGCGTATGCCATGGTGCTGTCAGCCCGCGCCCGAATGGCCGAGGGCGGTGACTGGCAGGCCGCGTGGGAAGAGGATTACGCGTTACTGGTCGATTCCCGTCCAACAGCGGTTAATCTGTTCTGGGCCTTGAGTCGCATGCGCGACCGCCTGGACCGCCTCAAGGACGACGCAGACCCTCTGGCGGCGCTGGAGGCGGAGGCCATCGCCATCCATGAAAGTGATCGCGAAGCCAACCTGACCATGGCCCAACTGGGCGTGGACTTGATCCGCAAGCATCAGGGTAATGCCCAGGCGATCCTCACGCACTGCAATACCGGCGCGTTGGCCACGGGGGGCTTCGGCACGGCGCTGGGAGTGATTCGCGGGGCGTTCATCGAAGGCATGGTCGAGCGCGTCTACGCCGATGAAACCCGTCCGTGGCTGCAAGGTTCGCGTTTGACTGCATGGGAATTGGCCAATGAAGGCATTCCCGTGACCCTCAATGCCGATTCCGCCGCTGCGCATATCATGAAAACCAAAGGCGTGACCTGGGTGATCGTCGGCGCCGACCGCATTACCGCCAATGGTGATGTGGCGAACAAGATCGGCACCTACCAACTGGCGGTCAATGCCATGCACCACGGCGTGCGCTTCATGGTGGTGGCGCCGAGTTCGACCATCGACATGAACCTGGCCAGTGGCGACGAGATTCCCATCGAAGAACGCGATGGTCGCGAATTGCTGGAGGTCGGCGGCAAGCGGCTCGGAGCGAATGTCGATGCGTTCAACCCGATATTCGATGTGACCCCGGCTGACCTGATCGATGTGATCGTCACCGAAAAAGGCATCGTCGAACGGCCGGATACCGCGAAAATGGCGCAGTTGATGTGCCGCAAGCGTCTGCATTGATGATTTCTGGCTCCTGAGAGATTGCCATCGCGAGCAGGCTCGCTCCCACAGGGGATTTGTGCACGATGCAGATCCAATGTGGGAGCGAGCCTGCTCGCGATGGGGCCCGATAGGCAACAAATACACTACAATCTCCCATGAAATTTGGCTCTAAGCCCCTCTCGTCCCCTTCAAGCCTGTCACCGGTCAACTAACTATGCTCCATGCGCATCTGGGGGATAGGTGCGTGGCGGCTCTTGTGATAACATCCGGCGGTTTCCAGGGTAGCCTGATGTGGCTGCCTTTACTGCGCAGATCCATGGCATAACTCGTTGATTTGTCGTAAGTCGGTGCATGGCACTCAGTCTGCATCGGCGAGCTTCGTTCGTCCCATATGGATGTGACGAAGTTTCACCAGAAAAAGGAATCAGGCTTCTCATGGGCGAACTGGCCAAAGAAATCCTCCCGGTCAATATCGAAGACGAGCTGAAGCAGTCCTACCTCGACTACGCGATGAGCGTGATTGTCGGGCGGGCACTGCCGGATGCGCGCGATGGCTTGAAGCCCGTGCACCGGCGTGTGCTGTTCGCGATGAGCGAGCTGGGCAACGACTTCAACAAGCCGTACAAGAAATCTGCCCGTGTTGTCGGTGACGTGATCGGTAAGTATCACCCTCACGGTGATACCGCGGTGTACGACACCATCGTTCGGATGGCGCAGCCATTCTCGCTGCGTTACCTGCTGGTAGACGGTCAGGGCAACTTCGGTTCGGTGGACGGCGACAACGCCGCGGCCATGCGATACACCGAAGTGCGCATGACCAAGCTGGCGCACGAGCTGCTGGCTGACCTGCACAAAGAAACCGTGGACTGGGTGCCGAACTACGACGGCACCGAAATGATCCCGGCGGTCATGCCGACCCGTATTCCCAACCTGCTGGTCAACGGCTCCAGCGGTATCGCCGTGGGCATGGCGACCAACATCCCGCCGCACAACCTCGGTGAAGTCATCGACGGTTGCCTGGCACTCATCGACAACCCTGAGCTGACCGTCGATGAACTGATGCAATACATCCCCGGTCCGGACTTCCCGACCGCTGCGATCATCAACGGTCGCGCCGGCATCATCGAAGCCTACCGCACCGGTCGCGGGCGCATTTACATGCGTGCCCGCTCGATGATCGAAGACATCGACAAGGTCGGTGGTCGTCAGCAGATCGTCATCACCGAACTCCCTTACCAGCTGAACAAGGCGCGTCTGATCGAGAAGATCGCCGAGCTGGTAAAAGAGAAGAAGCTCGAAGGCATCACCGAGCTGCGCGACGAGTCCGACAAGGACGGTATGCGCGTCGTGATCGAACTGCGTCGCGGCGAAGTGCCTGAGGTGATCCTCAACAACCTCTACGCCCAGACCCAGCTGCAAGCGGTGTTCGGTATCAACATCGTCGCGCTGATCGACGGCCGTCCGCGGATCCTCAACCTCAAGGACCTGCTGGAAGCTTTCGTTCGTCACCGTCGCGAAGTGGTTACCCGCCGTACCGTGTTCGAACTGCGCAAGGCGCGCGAACGTGGTCACATTCTGGAAGGTCAAGCGGTTGCCCTGTCGAACATCGACCCGGTCATCGCCCTGATCAAGGCCTCGCCAACGCCGTCGGAAGCCAAGGAAGCGCTGATCAGCACGGCCTGGGAATCCTCTGCGGTGGTCGCGATGGTTGAACGTGCCGGTGCCGATTCTTGCCGTCCAGAGACCCTGGACCCGCAATACGGTCTGCGCGAAGGCAAGTACTTCCTGTCGCCGGAACAGGCGCAAGCCATTCTGGAACTGCGTCTGCACCGTCTGACCGGTCTGGAGCACGAGAAGCTGCTGGCCGAGTATCAAGAGATCCTCAACCAGATCGGCGAGCTGATCCGCATCCTCAGCAGTGCCACGCGCCTGATGGAAGTGATCCGCGAAGAGCTGGAAGTGATCCGTGCCGAGTACGGCGACGTGCGCCGCACCGAGATTCTCGATGCCCGTCTCGACCTGACTCTGGGTGACATGATCCCGGAAGAAGAGCGCGTCGTGACCATTTCCCACGGTGGCTACGCCAAGACCCAGCCATTGGCTGCGTATCAGGCTCAGCGTCGTGGCGGTAAAGGCAAATCGGCGACCGGCGTCAAGGATGAGGACTACATCGCTCACCTGCTGGTCGCCAACAGCCACACCACGCTGCTGCTGTTCTCCAGCAAAGGCAAAGTGTACTGGCTCAAAACCTACGAAATCCCCGAAGCGTCCCGCGCTGCCCGTGGTCGTCCGTTGGTCAACCTGCTGCCGCTGGACAGTGATGAATACATCACCACCATGCTGCCGGTCGAGGAATACACCGAAGGTCATTTCATCTTCATGGCCACTGCCAAAGGCACTGTGAAGAAGACCCCGCTGGAATCCTTCAGCCGTCAACGCAGCGTCGGCCTGATCGCACTGGAGCTGGATGAAGGCGACGTTCTGATCTCTGCCGCCATTACCGATGGCGAGCGTGAAGTCATGCTGTTCTCCGACGGCGGCAAGGTCACTCGCTTCAAGGAAACCGACGTCCGCGCTATGGGCCGTACCGCTCGCGGTGTCCGCGGCATGCGTCTGCCGGAAGGCCAGAAGCTGATTTCCATGCTGATCCCGGAAGAAGGCAGCCAGATCCTCACCGCTTCGGCGCGTGGTTTCGGCAAGCGCACTGCGATCACCGAGTTCCCTGAGTACAAGCGTGGCGGTCAAGGCGTTATCGCCATGGTCAGCAACGACCGTAACGGCCGTCTGGTCGGCGCGGTTCAGGTGCTCGACGGCGAGGAAATCATGCTGATTTCCGACCAGGGTACTTTGGTTCGTACCCGTGTCGACGAAGTGTCGAGCCTGGGTCGTAACACCCAGGGCGTGACCCTGATCAAGCTGGCCAGCGATGAAACGCTGGTGGGCCTGGAGCGGGTTCAAGAGCCATCGGAAGTCGAAGGCGAAGAGCTGGAAGGCGAAGGGCTTGAAGGTGAAGAGGGTGCAGTGTTCGACGGTGAAGTCGTGATCGACGACGTTACCGAAGACCAGCAACTCGACGCCGCCGCTGACGAAGAGCCGCAAGAGTAAGCGGGCAAGCAGGGGGCGGATGAAGATTCGCCCCCTTGTTGTTTGTTCTGTTTGAAAATTTGCGACACTGCACAGGATCGTTCCCACGCTCTGCGTGGGAATGCCGCTCGGGACGCTCCGCGTCCCATGACGCAGAGCGTCATTGGATGCATTCCCACGCAAAGCGTGGGAACGATCATCCGCAGACCGAAAGATTTAAGTGACCACCAAATCAGAGCGAGATTGGATGTGAGCAAGAGAGCCTATAACTTCTGTGCCGGTCCTGCGGCGCTTCCCGAAGCTGTCCTGAAGCGCGCCCAGGGTGAACTCCTTGATTGGCATGGCAAGGGTCTGTCGGTCATGGAAATGAGCCATCGCAGCGATGAGTTCGTGTCCATTGCCACCAAGGCCGAGCAGGATCTGCGTGATCTGCTGAATATCCCCTCGAACTATAAAGTGCTGTTTCTGCAAGGTGGCGCGAGCCAGCAATTTGCTCAGATTCCGCTGAACCTGTTGCCGGAAAGCGGCACCGCCGACTATATCGACACCGGTATCTGGTCGCAGAAAGCTATCGAAGAAGCCTCGCGCTACGGCCACGTCAACGTTGCCGCCACCGCCAAGCCTTACGACTATTTCGCTATCCCCGGCCAGAACGAATGGAAGCTGTCGAAAGACGCGGCCTACGTTCACTACGCACCGAACGAAACCATTGGCGGCCTGGAATTCCAATGGATTCCGGAAACCGGCGATGTGCCGCTGGTCGCCGACATGTCCTCGGACATTCTCTCGCGTCCGGTGGATGTTTCGCGTTTCGGCATGATCTACGCCGGCGCGCAGAAAAACATCGGCCCGAGTGGCATCGTCGTGAACATCGTGCGCGAAGACCTGCTGGGTCACGCCCGTTCCATTTGCCCGACCATGCTCAACTACAAGGTCGCGGCCGATAACGGCTCGATGTACAACACCCCGCCAACCCTGGCCTGGTACTTGTCCGGTCTGGTGTTCGAGTGGCTGAAAGAGCAGGGTGGCGTCGAAGCCATCGGCAAGCTCAATGAAGTGAAGCAGCGCACGCTGTATGACTTCATCGACGCCAGCGGCTTGTACAGCAACCCGATCAACAAGTCGGACCGCTCGTGGATGAACGTGCCGTTCCGTCTGGCCGACGATCGTCTCGACAAGCCGTTCCTGGCCGGTGCCGACGAGCGCGGCCTGCTGAACCTCAAAGGCCACCGTTCCGTGGGCGGCATGCGTGCCTCCATCTATAACGCCGTCGATATCGTTGCGGTCAACGCACTGGTTTCGTACATGGCAGAGTTCGAGAAGGAACACGGCTAATGTCTGAGCAAGAACTCAAGGCACTGCGCCTGCGCATTGATGCTCTGGACGAAAAAGTCCTGGAGTTGATCAGTGAGCGCGCACGTTGCGCCCAGGAAGTTGCGCGAGTAAAGATGGCCTCGCTGGCCGAAGGCGAAGTGCCGGTGTTCTATCGTCCTGAGCGTGAAGCCCAGGTGCTCAAGCGTGTAATGGAGCGTAACCAGGGGCCGCTGGGCAACGAAGAGATGGCGCGGCTGTTCCGCGAAATCATGTCCTCGTGCCTGGCCCTCGAGCAGCCGCTGAAAGTGGCTTACCTCGGCCCTGAAGGGACCTTCACCCAGGCTGCAGCCATGAAGCACTTCGGCCACGCGGTGATCAGCAAGCCGATGGCGGCGATCGACGAAGTGTTCCGTGAAGTCGCGGCCGGTGCGGTGAACTTTGGCGTGGTCCCGGTGGAAAACTCCACCGAGGGTGCGGTCAACCACACCCTCGACAGCTTCCTCGAACACGACATGGTGATCTGTGGCGAAGTTGAGCTGCGGATTCACCATCACCTGTTGGTGGGTGAAAACACCAAGACCGACAGCATCAGCCGCATCTATTCCCACGCCCAGTCCCTGGCCCAGTGCCGTAAGTGGCTGGACGCCCATTACCCGAATGTCGAGCGCGTGGCGGTTTCGAGCAACGCCGAAGCGGCCAAGCGGGTCAAGGGTGAGTGGAACTCGGCCGCGATTGCCGGCGACATGGCCGCCGGTCTGTACGGGTTGACTCGTCTGGCCGAGAAAATCGAGGATCGTCCGGACAACTCCACGCGATTCCTGATGATCGGCAGCCAGGAAGTACCGCCGACCGGCGACGACAAGACCTCGATCATCGTCTCCATGAGCAACAAACCCGGCGCGCTCCACGAGCTGCTGGTGCCGTTCCACGACAATGGCATCGACCTGACGCGCATCGAGACCCGTCCGTCGCGCAGCGGTAAATGGACCTACGTGTTCTTCATCGACTTCGTCGGCCACCACCGCGACCCTCTGGTCAAGGGTGTACTGGAAAAGATCAGTCAGGAAGCAGTAGCACTCAAAGTGCTGGGTTCCTACCCGAAAGCAGTTCTCTAAGGGCGGTAGCAAATGAGTGGCAACTTCCTCGCTCTGGCACAGCCGGGCGTGCAACAACTTTCGCCTTACGTTCCGGGCAAGCCCGTGGACGAACTGGCCCGTGAGCTGAACCTTGATCCGGCCAATATCGTCAAACTGGCGAGCAACGAAAACCCGTTGGGTGCCAGTCCCAAGGCTTTGGCAGCGATTCGCGAAGCGCTGACCGAGCTGACCCGCTATCCGGACGGCAACGGTTTTGCGCTCAAGACCCTGCTGGCCGACCAGTGCCGCGTCGAGCTGAACCAGGTAACGCTGGGCAACGGCTCCAACGACATTCTGGAGTTGGTGGCGCGTGCCTATCTGGCGCCAGGCCTGAACGCGGTGTTCAGCGCCCATGCGTTTGCGGTCTATCCGATCGTCACCCAGGCCGTCGGTGCCCAGGCAAAAGTGATCCCGGCCAAAGACTGGGGCCACGATCTGTCGGCCATGCTCGCTGCGATCGATGCCGATACCCGCGTGGTGTTCATTGCCAACCCGAACAACCCGACCGGGACCTGGTTCGACGCCCAGGCGCTGGATGATTTCCTGCAGGACGTACCGGCCCATGTACTGGTGGTGCTGGACGAGGCCTACATCGAGTACGCCGAAGGCAGCGACTTGCCCGATGGCCTGGACTATCTGGCGGCCTACCCGAACCTGCTGGTCTCGCGCACCTTCTCCAAGGCCTATGGCCTGGCGTCGCTGCGGGTCGGCTATGGTTTGTCCTCGGTCATCGTCGCCGATGTGCTGAATCGCGTGCGTCAGCCGTTCAACGTCAACAGCCTCGCGCTGGCCGCCGCTTGTGCGGCTCTGCAAGACGTCGAGTACCTGGCCGAAAGCCGCCGCCTGAACGAGTCCGGCATACAGCAGTTGCAAGCGGGTTTCCGCGAGCTGGGGTTGAGCTGGATTCCATCCAAAGGCAACTTCATCTGTGTCGATCTGGGTCGCGTTGCGGCACCAGTGTTCGAGGGGTTGCTGCGTGAAGGGGTGATCGTGCGTCCGGTGGCCAACTACGGCATGCCGAACCACCTGCGTATCACCATCGGTTTGCCGGCAGAAAACAGCCGCTTCCTCGAGGCGCTGACCAAGGTTATGGCCCGTGGTTGATGTCACTGCGCTGCAATCTGCGCAACCTATGATCGGTCGCCTGGTGGTGGTTGGTCTGGGCTTGATCGGCGGTTCGTTTGCCAAAGGCCTGCGTGAAAGCGGTCTGTGTCGCGAAGTGGTTGGGGTCGATCTCGACCCGCAGTCGCGCAAGCTGGCGGTCGAGTTAGGCGTGGTGGATCGCTGCGAAGAAGACCTGGCGGCGGCTTGCCAGGGCGCTGACGTGATTCAGCTGGCGGTGCCGATCCTGGCCATGGAAAAGTTGCTCGCGCTGTTGGCGGGCATGGACCTGGGGCAAGCGATTCTGACCGACGTCGGTAGCGCCAAAGGCAATGTGGTGCGCGCGGCGACCGAAGCGTTTGGCGGCATGCCGGCGCGTTTCGTGCCGGGGCATCCGATTGCCGGTTCCGAGCAGAGCGGGGTGGAAGCCTCCAATGCCGAACTCTTCCGTCGCCATAAAGTCATTCTGACGCCGCTGGATCAGACCGACCCGGCCGCGTTGGCGGTGGTCGACCGGTTGTGGCGCGAACTGGGTGCCGACGTCGAGCACATGCAGGTCGAGCGTCATGACGAAGTGCTAGCGGCGACCAGCCATCTGCCGCACTTGCTGGCGTTCGGTTTGGTCGATTCGTTGGCCAAACGCAATGAAAATCTTGAGATCTTCCGTTACGCTGCGGGCGGTTTCCGCGATTTCACAAGAATCGCCGGAAGCGACCCGGTCATGTGGCACGACATCTTCCTCGCCAACCGCGAAGCTGTCCTGCGCACACTCGATACATTTCGCAGCGACCTCGACGCCTTGCGCGACGCGGTCGATGCAGGGGATGGGCACCAATTATTGGGCGTGTTCACGCGCGCCCGGGTTGCCCGCGAGCATTTCAGTAAAATCCTGGCCCGCCGGGCCTATGTGGACGCTATGAATTCCAACGATCTGATTTTCCTGGCACAACCTGGTGGCCGCCTGACTGGGCGGATTCGTGTACCGGGCGACAAATCGATTTCCCACCGCTCGATCATGCTCGGCTCCCTGGCTGAAGGCGTTACCGAAGTGGAAGGTTTCCTCGAGGGCGAAGACGCCCTGGCAACCTTGCAGGCCTTCCGCGACATGGGCGTCGTGATCGAAGGTCCGCACCACGGTCGTGTGACCATCCACGGCGTCGGCCTGCACGGCCTCAAACCTGCGCCGGGCCCGATCTATCTGGGCAACTCCGGTACCTCGATGCGTCTGCTGTCTGGCCTTTTGGCTGCGCAGAACTTCGATAGCACTCTGACCGGCGATGCTTCTCTGTCCAAGCGTCCGATGAATCGCGTGGCCAATCCGCTGCGTGAAATGGGCGCCGTGATCGAGACCGCTGCTGAAGGTCGTCCACCGATGACCATTCGTGGCGGCAACAAGCTCAAGGGTCTGACTTACACCATGCCGATGGCCAGCGCCCAGGTTAAATCCTGCCTGCTGCTGGCGGGTCTGTATGCCGAAGGCAAGACCACCGTCACCGAGCCGGCGCCGACTCGTGATCACACCGAGCGCATGCTGCGCGGCTTCGGCTATCCGGTGAGCGTCAACGGCGCGACTGCCTCGGTCGAGTCCGGCCACAAGTTGACCGCGACCCACATTGAAGTGCCGGGCGATATCTCGTCGTCGGCGTTCTTCCTGGTGGCGGCGTCGATTGCTGAAGGTTCGGAGCTGGTGCTTGAGCACGTCGGCATCAACCCGACCCGTACCGGCGTGATCGACATCCTGCGCCTGATGGGCGCTGATATCACTCTGGAAAACCAGCGTGAAGTCGGCGGTGAACCGGTAGCGGATCTGCGCGTACGGGCAGCTAAACTCAAAGGTATCGAGATCCCTGAGGCGCTGGTTCCACTGGCTATCGACGAGTTCCCGGTGCTGTTCGTGGCCGCTGCATGTGCCGAAGGGCGCACCGTGCTGCGTGGCGCCGAAGAGCTGCGCGTGAAGGAGTCGGACCGGATCCAGGTGATGGCGGACGGCCTGCTGGCTTTGGGCGTCAAGTGCGAGCCAACCCCGGACGGCCTCATCATCGACGGCGGCCAGATCGGCGGCGGTGAAGTGCACGGTCACGGCGATCACCGGATTGCCATGGCCTTCAGCGTGGCTTCGTTGCGCGCCACTGCACCGATCCGCATCCATGACTGCGCCAACGTCGCGACCTCGTTCCCGAACTTTCTCGCGCTGTGCGCGCAGGTCGGTATCCGTGTTGCACAAGAGGCTCAGTCGTGAAAAACATCGCACCGGTCATCACCATTGATGGGCCAAGCGGCTCTGGCAAGGGCACGGTCGCCGGCATGCTGGCCAAGCGCCTGGGCTGGAACCTGCTGGATTCCGGTGCGCTGTATCGATTGCTGGCGTTCGCGGCGCATAACCATGGCGTCGACCTGACGAATGAGGAGTTGCTCAAAAAGCTTGCCGCTCATCTGGATGTGCAGTTCATCGCAGCGACCGACGGTCAGCTGCAGCGCATTATTCTGGAAGGCGACGAAGTCAGCGATGTCATCCGCACTGAAAGTATCGGCTCGGGTGCCTCGCAAGTCGCTGCGTTGCCCGCCGTGCGCGACGCGTTGCTTCAGCGCCAGCGGGCCTTTCAGGAATCACCGGGTCTGGTGGCCGATGGCCGCGACATGGGCACGGTGGTATTTCCCGACGCACCGTTGAAGATTTTCCTGACCGCCAGTGCCGAGGAGCGTGCGCGCCGTCGATACTTGCAGTTGAAGGGCAAAGTCGATGGTGTTAGTCTGTCGAGTCTGCTAGATGAGATACGTGCGCGCGATGAGCGTGACACCCAGCGAGCGGTAGCCCCGCTCAAACCGGCGGCTGACGCCATCCAGCTGGATTCCACGGAATTATCCATCGATCAGGTGTTGGAACGCATCATGAGCGAGATCGCCATTCGCGATATCGCCGGGTGACCAAGAGGGCCGCAGGGGACCAGTCATAGTCCTGCGGTGGCTTCTTTTAAATGAAACTAACCCATACCGTCTGGGGTGTGGAGATGGGCGTATTCTTCGCCCTCATCAACAGGAATTAAAATGAGCGAAAGCTTTGCGGAACTCTTTGAAGAAAGCCTAAAAACCCTGAACCTTCAGGCAGGCTCCATCATCACCGGTGTTATCGTTGATATCGATTACCAGGCTCGCTGGGTAACCGTTCACGCTGGCCTGAAGTCTGAAGCACTCATCCCGCTTGAGCAGTTCTACAACGATGCTGGCGAGCTGAACATCAACGTCGGTGACGAAGTTCACGTTGCTCTGGACTCGGTTGAAGACGGCTTTGGTGAAACCAAGCTGTCCCGTGAAAAAGCCAAGCGCGCTGAATGCTGGATTGTTCTGGAAGCAGCCTTCGCAGCCGAAGAAGTGGTCAAGGGCGTTATCAACGGTAAGGTTAAAGGCGGCTTCACTGTCGACGTTAACGGCATCCGTGCGTTCCTGCCAGGTTCTCTGGTTGACGTCCGTCCAGTGCGCGACACCACGCACCTGGAAGGCAAAGAGCTGGAATTCAAGGTCATCAAACTCGACCAGAAACGCAACAACGTTGTCGTTTCCCGTCGCAGCGTCCTCGAAGCCGAGAACTCCGCCGAGCGTGAAGCTCTGCTGGAATCCCTGCAGGAAGGCCAACAAGTCAAAGGTATCGTCAAGAACCTCACCGATTACGGCGCATTCGTCGATCTGGGTGGCGTCGATGGCCTGCTGCACATTACCGACATGGCTTGGAAGCGTATCAAGCATCCTTCCGAAATCGTCAACGTTGGCGACGAGATCGATGTCAAGGTTCTGAAGTACGATCGCGAACGCAATCGTGTTTCCCTGGGCCTCAAGCAACTGGGCGAAGATCCATGGGTCGCTATCAAAGCCCGTTACCCAGAAAGCACTCGCGTTACCGCTCGTGTAACCAACCTGACCGACTACGGCTGCTTCGCTGAGCTGGAAGAAGGCGTTGAAGGCCTGGTGCACGTTTCCGAAATGGACTGGACCAACAAGAACATCCACCCTTCGAAAGTCGTACAAGTCGGCGACGAAGTGGAAGTTATGGTTCTGGACATCGACGAAGAGCGTCGTCGTATCTCCCTCGGCATCAAGCAGTGCAAATCTAACCCATGGGAAGATTTCTCTGGCCAGTTCAACAAGGGCGATAAAATCTCCGGCACCATCAAGTCGATCACCGATTTCGGTATCTTCATTGGTCTGGACGGCGGCATCGACGGTCTGGTTCACCTGTCCGACATCTCCTGGAACGAAGTGGGCGAAGAAGCCGTTCGCCGCTTCAAGAAGGGCGACGAGCTGGACACCGTTATCCTGTCGGTTGACCCAGAGCGCGAGCGCATCTCCCTGGGTATCAAGCAACTGGAAAGCGATCCGTTCTCCGAGTACGTTCAAGAGAACGACAAAGGCGCCATCGTTAAAGGCATCGTGAAAGAAGTTGACGCTAAAGGCGCCATCATCACTCTGGCCGACGATATCGAAGCGACTCTGAAAGCCTCCGAAATCAGCCGTGACCGCGTTGAAGACGCGCGTAACGTTCTGAAAGAAGGCCAGGAAGTAGAAGCCAAGATCATCAGCGTTGATCGCAAGAGCCGCGTAATCCAGCTCTCCATCAAGTCGAAAGACGATGCTGAAGAGAAAGAAGCCATCCAAAGCTTGAAAGACAAGCCTTCGGATAGCATCGCTGCTGGTCCTACCACTCTGGGCGACCTGTTGCGTGCACAAATGGAAAAACAGAACTGAGTTCTGTCAGACCATAGAAAAAGGGCGACTTCGGTCGCCCTTTTTTGTGTCTGCGATTTGGTGAACTCCAGGGGAGGGGCTGATGGCACCGCTTTTTTGTAGGAGCCAGGCTTGCCGGCGAAAGCGCTCTTGCGGACGCCTTCGCCGGCAAGCCTGGCTCCTACGAAAAGCAGTTTGCCCGCTGCATTATTTCTTTCGTGAAACCAATGATCTACATAAGCTGTCTGTAATTTCATACAGGTCAGTCGTCTATTCAAGGCTAGGCTTGGTATGAAGTGAACGCAGTCGGGCAGTGGCCTGGTATTAAGGAAGTGAATGAACAAGCTCATTGTCGTGATAGCAGTACTGACATTGGCGGGCTGTACCACAAGCGCCAAGACTCATGCGGTACGCGGAGTCAGTGGTATAGAGATCGATTGTTCAGGCTTGGGCTCCGGATGGGAGAAGTGTCACAAGAGAGCCGCCAAGGAGTGCAAGGGTGCAGGTTATAAAGTTGTCGTAAGGTCCGATGATGCGAAGGAGGAAGATGAATTCCCTTTCGGCTTCAATCCCGCGGGTTATCTGACGCGCACCATGCTGGTTATCTGTAGATGAAAGCCGGGTTTGAGCAATGTTCCGATGCTCTGAAATCGGGCACCTCATTACAAGGAAAGATATGTCAAAACTCGGGCTGTTCAAATTTCTCCGGGCATGCTAAAACCTTTGAAGCGCTTTTCCTAGCTGCTTGAAAAAGAAGGGAAAAATATGACGAAGTCGGAGTTGATCGAACGAATTGTCACCCATCAAGGGCTGCTCTCATCCAAGGATGTGGAGCTGGCCATCAAGACCATGCTTGAGCAAATGTCCCAATGTCTGGCCACTGGTGATCGAATCGAGATCCGTGGGTTTGGCAGCTTCTCCCTGCACTATCGCGCACCGCGCGTAGGTCGCAATCCGAAAACTGGTCAGTCCGTAAGCCTCGACGGCAAGTTCGTTCCGCATTTCAAGCCAGGCAAAGAACTGCGCGATCGCGTGAACGAGGAAGAGGAGGAGGGGCTTTGACAGCTGCACTTCAAGGAATCGCTGATGCGTAACCTCAAGCGTGTACTTCTCGCTGTATTTGCCATGTTGCTCGTTCTCGCGATCCTGGCGTTCGTTCTGGAGAACCAGCAAAGTGTGTCGCTGCTATTCCTGGGCTGGGCGGGCCCGCAGTTGCCAGTATCGCTGGTCATGGTGATTGCGCTGCTGATCGGTATGGTGATCGGGCCGATTCTCGGCTGGTTTCTGGGACGTACGTCCAGAGCTTCACGCAAGCGCCTTGTCTGATCGCGAGAAACCTGTGGTACGCGTTGAACTTGCATCCCGGCTTGTCCATATCCATTAGTAAAACCTTCATTAAGCTGTAAAATGCTGTGCTTGGTCGATAGGGTAGTTCCCGATCGGTTCAGACTGACTCTGTCAGAAGCCGCGGCTGACTTGATGGCTTTTGCATTCATGGATTAGACAGTGCGCGATTGGCGGCCCTGTCAGTAACTTAAGGGTATGGTTTCGCGTGAAAATTCTAGTAACCGGCGGCGCCGGGTTTATCGGCTCGGCAGTCATTCGTCATATCATCTCCAACACTAACGACTCTGTCGTTAACGTCGATAAGCTGACTTATGCCGGTAACCTTGAGTCTCTGGCCGAAGTCAGCCAGAACTCGCGTTACGTGTTCGAGCGCGTCGACATCTGCGACCGTGATCAAGTGGACCGTGTCCTGCGTGAACACCAACCGGATGCCATCATGCACCTGGCCGCAGAGTCCCACGTTGATCGCTCGATCTCAGGTCCGTCCGAATTCATCCAGACCAACATCATCGGTACTTACACCTTGCTGGAAGCTGCACGCCACTATTGGGCGGCACTGGATGATGCACGTAAAGCCAACTTCCGCTTCCACCATATTTCCACCGACGAAGTCTACGGAGACCTCGAAGGTCCGGAAGACCTCTTCACCGAAACCACGCCGTATCAGCCAAGCTCGCCATATTCGGCCAGCAAGGCCAGTTCCGATCACCTGGTTCGCGCCTGGAGTCGTACCTACGGCCTGCCGACGCTGGTGACCAACTGCTCGAACAACTACGGTCCTTGTCATTTCCCTGAGAAGTTGATCCCGCTGATCATTCTCAACGCACTGGAAGGCAAGCCGCTGCCGGTCTACGGCAAAGGCAACCAGGTCCGTGACTGGCTCTACGTCGAAGACCACGCCCGCGCACTGTACAAAGTCGTGACCGAAGGCGTAATCGGCGAGACCTACAACATCGGCGGCCATAACGAAAAGCAAAACATCGAAGTGGTGCATACCCTTTGCGCACTGCTCGATGAACTGCGTCCGGATTCCGCGCATCGCCCCCATGCCAGCCTGATCACCTACGTTCAGGATCGCCCGGGCCACGACCAGCGTTACGCAATCGACGCCAGCAAAATTCAGCGCGAGCTGGGCTGGACGCCGGAAGAAACATTTGAAACCGGTATTCGCAAAACCGTCGAGTGGTACCTGAACAACACTGAATGGGTAGACCATGTGAAAAGTGGTAGCTACAAACAGTGGATCGACCAGAATTACGCGGACCGTTCTTCGAGCAAGGCATGAAGATCCTACTGCTGGGAAAAAATGGTCAGGTAGGCTGGGAATTACAACGCTCCTTGGCGCCGCTCGGTGACTTGATTGCGCTGGATCGTCATATCGTTGACGGTTTGTGTGGCGATTTATCTGACCTGGATGCATTGCGTGCAACGATTCGCCAGGTCAAGCCTGACGTTATCGTCAACGCTGCGGCTTACACGGCTGTCGATAAAGCCGAGACCGAGATCGAACTGGCGGACCGTGTGAACAGTCAGGCCAGTCAAGTCTTGGCTGAGGAAGCCAGTGCCCTGGATGCGTGGTTGATCCATTATTCGACCGACTACGTTTTCAACGGTCAGGGCTCATCGCCTTGGAAGGAGTCAGATTCGGTCGCACCAGTGAATCACTATGGTGCGAGCAAGCTGTCAGGTGAGCGTGCGATTATCGCCTCGGGCTGCAAGCACCTGATTTTCCGCACTAGTTGGGTATACAGCAGTCGCGGGAATAATTTTGCCAAGACCATGCTGCGTCTGGCCAAAGACCGCGAAACCCTGAGCATCGTCGCCGACCAGATCGGGGCGCCGACTGGGGCAGACCTGATTGCCGACGTGACGGCGTTGGCCATTCAGCAAATACTGCAACGTCCGGAACTGGCAGGGTTGTATCACTTGGCCGCCGGAGGCGAAGTGTCATGGTATGGCTATGCCCGCCATGTGATCGAATTTGCGCGGGCCAATGGCGAGCAACTTGCCGTTAACGTAATCAATCCAATCGAAACAGCCGCTTATCCAACACCTGCACGTCGGCCCCTGAATTCGCGTTTGAATACTCAGAAGCTGCGTAAAAGTTTTACTCTACACTTACCGGATTGGCAAAGTGGTGTAACCCGAATGCTTAGGGAAGTTCTGAATAAATGACCATGACAAATCGTAAAGGCATCATCCTCGCTGGTGGCTCGGGCACGCGGTTGCATCCATTGACCCTTGGTGTCTCCAAGCAGATGCTACCGATCTACGACAAGCCGATGATCTTTTATCCGCTATCAGTGCTGATGCTCGCAGGTATGCGAGAGATTCTGATCATTTCCACTCCCGAAGACTTGCCTTGTTTTCGCAAATTGCTGGGTGACGGTAGCCTGTACGGCATTAAGTTGACATATGCGGAGCAACCTAGTCCGGATGGCTTGGCACAGGCTTTCATCATCGGTGAAGAGTTCATCGGCAAAGACCCTTGCTGTCTGATCCTGGGCGACAACATTTTCTACGGCCAGCACTTCTCAGACAACTTGCGTTCCGCAACGTCCCGAAAGGAGGGCGCAACGGTATTCGGTTATCACGTTTCTGATCCTGAGCGATTCGGTGTAGTTGAATTCGATGCCTCGGGACGTGCTTTGAGCATTGAAGAAAAGCCAGTAAAGCCTAAATCCAATTACGCGGTCACCGGACTGTATTTCTACGATAACGATGTGGTTGAAATCGCTAAGAGCATTAAACCTTCAGAGCGGGGTGAACTGGAAATCACCGATGTCAATCGGGCTTATCTGGAGCGCAAGACACTCAGCGTGGAAATGCTTGGGCGCGGTTTCGCCTGGCTCGACACGGGCACACATAACTCCCTCTTGGAAGCCAGCCATTTCGTTCACACCATCGAGCAGCGCCAGGGCCTGAAAGTGGCTTGTCTGGAAGAAATTGCATTCAATAATGGTTGGATATGCCCAGAGCAACTACAAACTCAAGCTGATAAATTAATAAAAACTGGATATGGGCAGTATTTACAAAAAATTCTAGATGAGGGACGTCACTCGTGAGGCTCCTTCAAACTTCTTTGCCTGATGTAGCTGTTCTAGAGCCTGCGATTTATGAGGATTCGCAGGGTTACTCTATGCAAAGTTTTAATGAGCCTGCGTTTCACAAGGCACTTAAAAATGCCGGTTTTCCGGTGCCGCGGCCTCTAATTCAAGATAACCATTTCTGTTCAAAGAAGGGTGTTATCCGAGGCTTGCGTTATCAGCTTCCTCCCCATGCTCAAGGCAATTTGATCAGGGTAGTAAATGGTTCAGGTTATGTTGTGGTCGTCGATGTACGTCGTGATTCTCTGACATTCGGAAAATGGGTTGGCATTGAATTGGATGCTGTTAGTCAGCGCATGTTGTGGGTTCCCGAGGGCTTCGCACACGGCTTCGTTGCATTAGAGGACGATACGCATTTCTTCTATAAGACAACCAATGATTACCATAAAGAATCGGAACGAAACGTCAGGTGGAATGATCCGTGTATAGGTATAGATTGGCCTAAGTTTACGGAAATATCCATTAGCGCAAAAGATGAAGTTGCTCCTCTCTTAAAAAACAGCGAGCCACACTCTGAGTTCCTTCAAGGCACTACTGAGTTAATGGACTTAAAGGTAATCGGTGATGAGCGCGGAAGTTTGATCGCTCTCGAACAAGGCCTAAATATTCCCTTTGCGATAAAGCGGGTTTATTATATATACGATACTCTCTCTGATGTGGGGCGTGGTTTTCACGCGCATCGACGTTTAGAGCAAATGGCAATTTGTGTATCTGGAAGTTGTAAGATAGTAATTGATGATGGGGTCACCAGGCAGCAGATAGGCTTGGATTCAGCGAGTAAAGCCTTGATTATACGCAATATGATATGGCGTGAGATGCATGAGTTTAGTGATGATTGCGTCCTTCTTGTGTTGGCCAGTGAGCCCTATGATGAGTCCGACTATATTCGGGATTATGATCAATTCATTAAGGAGGTGAATTATGGAAAAAAATAAGAAGCTAGTAATCGCTGGCGCAGGCGAGTTAGCTATGATCGCCTATGAATATTTTACGTATGACTCTGCTTACGAAGTTTGTGGGTTCGCCGTTGAGCGAGACTATATCGAAAGCGATACACTTTATGAATTGCCTATCGTCCCCTTTGAGGATATGCAGCAACAATTTCCCCCTTCCGAGTTTGAAGTGTTTGTGGCGATTCCCGCGTCACAACTCAATCGCTTGAGAACGCGTTTGTATCAGAGTGTTAAAGAGAAAGGCTACACCTGTGCCACCTATATCAGTTCTCACGCATTTGTATGGCGGAATGCGAAAATAGGGGAAAATTGTTTTATATTCGAAAATAATACTGTGCAACCTTTTGTTGAGATTGGGAATAACGTAATTCTTTGGAGTGGTAATCACATCGGTCATCGCTCAGTGATTGAGGATAACTGCTTTATTTCTTCGCATGTGGTTGTGTCGGGCTACTGTAGAGTCGGGGAATCTTGTTTTTTAGGGGTGAACTCTACACTTAATGATCATGTGACAGTTGCGCGGGACTGTATTGTGGCTTCTGGTTCGTTAGTGTCGAAAGACCTGAAAGAACCTGAGCGTATTTATTATGGTTCTCCAGCAAAAGAACTACCCAAGAAAAGTTCTCTAAGCGTTAAATTGTAAAGGAAGGCGCCATGAAGTGGAACAAGCTAGGGCATGTCTTTTCTCCGACAGGAACTAATGGCTGGAAAAAAAATTCTGCACTGACGCCTACTCCGATTCTACTGAACGACAATGTAATTCGTGTGTATGCAGGGTTCAGGGATGAAGAGGGTATTAGTAGAATCGGTTACGTGGACGTTGATGCGCAAGACCCTACTAAGGTCCTAAGGGTATCTGATGTTCCAGTTTTGGATCGGGGGCGAGACGGGTGTTTCGATGACAACGGCGTTATTCTGGGTGATATTGTTAGATGTGGTAACGTCCTGCGGATGTACTATGTTGGTTTCCAAATAGTTAAGCGTGCAAAATTTTTAGCATTCACAGGATTGGCGGAAAGCACTGATGGCGGCGATACATTTTTGCGTGTTTCTGAAGTGCCTGTCATGGACAGGGCTGACGCCGGAATAACAATTCGCGCAATCCATTCTGTTCTGTTCGAGGATGGTGTCTGGAAAGTATGGTATGCGGTGGGTAATTCTTGGACATTAATCAATGGCAACCACTATCCTGACTACAATATTTGGTATACAGAATCTGTCGACGGCCGAATATTTAATCAGAAAGAGTTGTTATGTATAGATGTGGAGGGCGATGAGTATCGGATCGGGAGGCCCTCAGTATACAAAGTGAAAGAAAAATATTATATGTTTTATACCAAGGGCGGCACATCGGGTAGTGACTATTTTCCAGGTGTCGCCGTGTCTAGCGACGGAAAGCATTGGGTTCGTCAAGATTCGAACTTTGGTTTGACGCTTTCTGAGAGTGGCTTTGATTCTGTACATCTTTGTTATCCTAGATTAGTCGCTGTAGGAGAGAAAACGTTTTGTTTTTATAATGGAAATAATATGGGGGCGGAGGGGTTCGGTGTGGCGGAGTTGTTGGAATGGTAGTTTGCGAGTTTTATTCAGCTGCAAAAAAAAACGAATGGGATAGTTTTGTTATAGACTCCAAGACCCCTTTGTTTCTATTTAAAAGAGACTTTGTGGAGTACCACTCGGATCGATTTATTGATGCTTCATTGATGGTTTACGAGGAAGAAGTACTGGTTGCTGTTTTGCCGGCATCTCGTAACGAGGATGTTCTGGTCAGCCACGGCGGTTTGACATACGGCGGCTTGATTCTGTCTCAAAAGGTAAAGGCTGAAACTGTTTTAGAAAGCGTTGAAGCTATTATTCTTTTTGCTAGAGTTCACGGGTTTAATAAGATTTTATACAAAGCTACTCCTTATATATTTTCAACTCATGGTGCACAAGAAGACCTGTATTCATTATTCAGAGTCGGAGCTGAGATTGTCCGTAGGGATCTATCGAGCATTATTTGCCTGGATCGGCGATTGAAACTTTCCAAAGGTAGAAAGTGGCTTATTGCTCGAGCAAAAAAAAATAATTTAGTTGTGACGGATTCCAAAAACTGGGGCGAATTTATTGATTTGCTAAGTGGTGTATTAGAGAAGCATGGAGCTGTACCAGTTCACACACCACAAGAACTTGAATTATTGTCATCTCTTTTTCCTGAAAATATAGCTCTTAGAATCGTCAAGTCTGAAGGGAAGTTACTGGCTGCGACCTTGCTCTTTAAATTTGGTACTGTTGTCCATACTCAGTATTTGGCGACAAGCTCCGAAGGTAAAGAGGTGGGGGCATTAGATTATCTTATTGAAACCTGTATTCAAGAGAGTTTAGACGACGGGTTTAAGCATTTTAGTTTCGGGGTGTCTACTGAGAATGGTGGAAAACACATTAATTCCGGTCTACTTGCTCAAAAAGAGAGTTTTGGCGCCCGTGGTATGATAATTGATTTTTATGAGATTAAACTAAATGATTAATTTTCTTGACCTGAAAAAAGTAAATCAGGCCTACGCTGTTGAATTAAAAGAAGCCTGCGCAAGAGTTATTGACTCTGGTTGGTATATCGGTGGTCAAGAGCTATCAAAGTTTGAGCAGGAATTTGCAACCTATTGTGGTGCCCAGCACTGTGTTGGTGTTGCCAATGGTCTGGATGCTTTGAGTTTGACCCTCAGAGCATGGAAGGAAATGGGTAAGCTGGAAAACGGCGACGAAGTTATTGTTCCCGCCAATACTTATATTGCCAGCATTCTGGCAATCACAGAGAATGGCTTAGTGCCAGTTCTCGTTGAGCCTGATGAGCATAGCTTCAATTTATCGCCTCAACTGGTAGAGTGTGCAATAACCAATCGAACTAAAGTCATTCTGGCGGTACACTTGTATGGGCAACTGGCAGAGATGCCGTTACTATGCGCGATGGCAAAAAAATACAATCTATTAGTGCTAGAAGATTCCGCTCAAGCTCACGGTGCCAGTATTAACGGCCGCAAGGCAGGTAGTTGGGGAGATGCTTCAGGGTTCAGCTTTTATCCGGGTAAAAACCTAGGGGCTCTTGGTGATGCAGGGGCTGTCACAACTGACGATTATGAACTGGCGTCTGTTGTTCGTGCACTGGGCAACTATGGAAGTTATAAAAAATATGAAAATCAATATAGGGGCGTGAATAGTCGTTTGGACGAAATTCAAGCGGCAATGTTGAGAGTTAAATTGCGTCATCTGGATCGTGAAATAGGCGTGAGGAAAACGCTGGCTAATCAATATATAGCTAACATTGATAACGCTCTGATTCAGGTTCCGATGCTCACTCTCCAGGAACAACATGTATGGCATTTGTTTGTTGTGCGTAGCGAAAGGCGCGATGAGTTGAAAAGCTATCTGCAAGGCCATGGCATTGAAACATTGATACACTATCCTATCCCGCCACACAAACAAAATGCTTATAAAGCGCTGGCTACGGAACATCATCCTCTAACAGATGCAATACATCGGACAGTATTAAGCTTGCCGTTAAGTCCAGTTACTTCTTCTGCTGAAGTTAGCATGGTGATCGATCGTTTGAATACCTTTTCTTAAAATTTTATGTTTTAGCTGGCTGGGGAATAAGTTAGCTTTAGAAGGGGCTAAAGCTAATATTTTTACAATGCTGCGTTAAAATGGTTTTGATTTTGAATATATTAAGAACTGGTTTGCTAACCTCTATCGCTACCGTTGCTCGATTACTGTCGGGTTTCCTAGTGATGAAGTTTGTAGCGATTTTAGCAGGGCCTGAAGGAGTTGCACAACTCGGCCAGTTTATGAGCCTTACGGCGTTACTGGTTGTATTCTCGGGAGGGGGAGTTGGAGCAGGTGTAGTCAAGTATTTGGCGGAATACCGTGAGAAAAATATCCCTCTGCAAATACTATTAAACTCAGCATTTTGTTTTTCCCTCGCGTCTTCGTTAGTGATGTGCGTAGTAGTGCTCGTTTTTAGCGAGCATTTAACGGTTTGGTTGCTTGGTGATCTCCGCTATAAAAGTCTGATTGTAGTACTGGCGTTTGCACAGATTTTCGTAGCGCTGCATAATTTAATTATCGCAATCGTCAATGGTATGATGGACGTTAAACGTCTTGCCGCGATACACGTAGGAGGAGCGGCTCTTGGGGTTCTTGCCCCATTGGTATTGGGCTATTATTATCAGTTGTACGGTGTGCTTCTGGCCTTTTTATTGGCTCAAGCGAGTCTGTTCTTTGTTAGCTTTATGTTTTATAAGAAAAGTGATTATTTCAACTGGAGTTATTTTTCTCTAGTCTGGGATGTGGAGATGGTTAAGAAGTTATCGCATTATTCAATGATGACCTTGACTTCAGCACTTCTCGCTCCAGCAGTTCAAATTGCTACTCGAAATATTTTAGCTGAAAAATTTTCTTGGGAGCAAGTCGGGTATTGGCAGGCGGTTAGCAAAGTCTCGGAAGCCTATTTGCTGTTTATAACCATGGCGATCAGTGTTTATTATCTTCCTAGGTTGTCCGCAATTACAGATAAAAAATTGTTTGTTTCTGAAATTAGAATTGCTTATCAATACTTGATCCCGCTTGTTGTTGTATCAGCGTTGGGCATATATTTTTTTCGTGATTTCATTACTCAGGTACTGTTTTCTAGCGAGTTTTCGAATGCGCTTTATCTTTACGCTCCGCAGCTGCTCGGCGATGTCATTAAGGTAATGTCCTTCATACTGTCTTTTATAATGCTCGCCAAAGCCATGACGAAATTATTCATATTCTCTGAGGTGTTTTTCAGTTTGACCTATGTGGCCTGGGTGTATTTTTTGACGGAGCACTTCGGACTGATTGGTGCGATGTACGCTTTTGTTGTGAATTATGCGATTTATTTTGTATTCAGTTTTGTGGTTGCTCGTCGGTTTATAGTGAGTATGAGGTGAGGAAGGTCGTTGTGGTGATGGGATTTAGGTCGTAGATTATTGCTCGGCCGGGATAATTGATTTTATGATGATTGCGGGTCATGTATTATTGTAAAGTGGTTTTTAGTAGTGATCATTGTTTGGGCGGTGCTAGCATCTCACAATATGGGGTTTAAAATCATTCTGGTTTTCTGCTCTTGGTATTGGCGAGGCTAATGCCTCAGTCGTTTGAATGCCTGTCGGCAAGGGATGTTAGTGAGCGGTCGGTGATCGAGAAAGGAGGTCTTGTTGGATATGGTTAAAGTTGCTGTACTATTAGCTGCCTATAATGGCGTTAAATGGTTGCCTGCACAGGTTGAATCAATTCTTCAGCAAAAAAATGTTGATGTGAATGTTTTTATTAGTGTCGATTCTTCTAGCGATGCAACAGAGGCATGGGTTAGTGAGCTGGCGTTAAATAATGCTCGGGTCAAAGTTCTTCCTCATGGTGAACATTTTGGTGGGGCAGGTAGAAATTTTTATCGGCTTATCCGTGACGTAGATTTTTCTGAGTTTGATTATATAGCTTTAGCTGATCAAGATGATATTTGGTTAGCCGATAAGTTGAACGTTGCTCACGAGAAAATTTTGGAATCGTGTGCTTCGGGTTATTCCAGTAATGTCACTGCGTTTTGGCCTGATGGGCGGAAGGTCTTACTGGATAAAGCACAGCGGCAACGTAAGTATGATTTTTTGTTCGAGGCGGCAGGGCCTGGATGCAGCTATGTTCTTAAAGTGTCTAATGCGCTTGAGTTCAAGCGATTTGTAATAACGAATTGGTCGCGTGTATGTGAAGTATCTTTGCATGACTGGTTGGTGTATGCCTGGTTTAGGTCAAGTGGCCTGAGTTGGTACATAGACCCGATTTCTCACATGCTCTATCGTCAACATTCAAATAATCAATTCGGCGCCAATACTGGTATTAAGGCTCTCGTGGCCCGTTTGTCTTTATTGCGAAGCGGGTGGTATCGTGGCGAGGTAAGTAAAATTTCAGGTTTATTGGCAGATAGGGTCCAAGGATTACCGGCTTCGTTGCTCAAGCAGGGTAAGATTCCTTCTTCTTTTTTGATTCGCAACTGGGCTAGCTTGCGTCGTCGATTTCGCGATCGAGTTTTTTTGTTGGTGATGGTTGTTCTGGGGATTTATTAGGTAGTTGTGCAATGGTCTGGTTTTTTGGGGCTTTCACCCCTATGCTCTTAGGTTAAGCGGTATTGAGTGTTTGACATTAAGGTTTTTGAATATTGGAAGAGCTATTCCGCTCTTCTTGGCAGAGAGTCAATTATATCTTGATCAAGATATTGGCGTGCAGGCGGATCATTTTGAGTCTTCAGTCGGGCGTTGAAATCTTGAGTAGAATTCTTAGGAATGTATAATCCTATCGAAATCTTTGCGAATCAATGAGGTTTCGCATGTTAATAACTTACGCTCTTGTGCAAACGAGTTCACTTGTATCAGCTGGGGAAGCAGCTGAAAGCTGCTGCGGAGCAATAAATGGAGCATGAAAAATAATGATTCAGTGGCTGTTCCTTCCTTTCGTTATTCTCCTGTCTTTAACGCTGACTGAGCTGCTGAGGCGTTATGCCCTTGCGCGCAGCATTATTGATGTTCCAAATGCTCGAAGTTCTCATTCGGTTCCAACGCCTCGTGGTGGGGGGGTAGCGATTGTTTTGGTTTTTCTCTTGTGCCTGCCGTTTTTGGCATGGATGCAGTTGGTGCCGGTCACTACGTTGGTCGCGGTAGGCGGAGCTGGAGCATTGATCGCAGTGATCGGATTTATTGATGATCATGGCCATGTCGCCGCTAGATGGCGCTTGTTAGGGCATTTCGCTGCCGCTGCTTGGGCATTATTTTGGCTGGGTGGTTTACCTGCGATCGTCATTTTCGGGTTGACTATTGACCTGGGATGGTTTGGGTACGTTCTATCTGCGCTTTACTTGGTATGGATGCTAAATTTATACAATTTTATGGATGGAATCGATGGCATCGCCAGTATCGAAACTATCTGCGTATGTACGGGGGCCTGTTTGCTTTATCAGGTAAGCGGTTTTGATAGCATGGTTTGGCTTCCCCTTGCACTCGCTGGCGCTACTGCAGGTTTTTTGTTTTGGAATTTCCCTCCAGCGCGAATTTTTATGGGCGATGCCGGGAGCGGGTTTTTAGGGGTTGTGTTGGGAGTGATTTCCATTAATTCTGCCTGGGCTTCTTCACAGTTGTTTTGGGCAATGTTGATTTTGCTTGGCGTGTTCGTCGTGGATGCCACTTTTACTTTAATGCGTCGTTGTATGCGTGGTGACAAAGTCTATGAGGCGCATCGCAGTCATGCCTATCAGTTTGCGTCGCGACGCTTTGGTAAGCATTTACCGGTAATACTGGCGGTAGCGGCTATCAATGCGTTTTGGCTGCTCCCAATTGCCCTAAGTGTGGTTTTACTAGGGGTGGACGGTATGTTTGGTCTGATTTTGGCCTACTTTCCTTTAATAATTCTGGCGGTGAAATTTCACGCTGGTGAAATGGAAAATGCCGACGGCCTCGGTGGTGGTAAGATTTAACGAATTGATAAGATAAGTTGTTGTCGACAAACATGGAATGCGTCATGTGGATATAGTGATGCGGCTAGGTGAAGGTTGTCGAAAATTTTCGGGCATTATTGCTAGCATCAACGGCTTGTTCAAAAACAATTCTGGTGAGCTATTGCTTGGGCTGTCGCGCCGTAAAAAGCGACAGCTTCAAGTTTTAATCAATGTCGTATTCGTGTAACTGCATCATCAATTTGCGAGCGTCCAAGGACTCCGGCGCCTTGCAGGCGTTCGATGATTCGGCGGGTCAATGCAGCCGATTCATCGACCCTCTGATGATCAGGATTGACATTCATGACGCCTCTGTTTTCAAGAAAGTAGCGCTTCGAACCCTCAATCAACGCCACCTACGGTTCCTGTACTGGCATAGCCACAAATACGATTGCTGTCTGCCATTGCGGTCTCGATCCAGCTGTAGGCTGGGGATCTAATCCGTGTAACCGTGATCCTTGGCACTGACCTCAAGTACTCCTGCAAGGTTGTCAACACGGAAAACCAAACCATGAAGGGAGACTCGCAAGGCACCGCAGAACGACTAAAAGATCAGCTTTGCGCAGCCCTCAGAGCGGCAAAAGGCGCGCGCATAAGAAGCTTGGGTGGACTGAACCTGATGCAGGCAATTGTTTCAAAGGGGGGGCTTCGGTTGACTCTCTGCATGCCATAGTATATAAATTGCGATTATTCAATTAGGCCTTATTTCGGTCGCAACAATGTCCGGAGGACGTATTGGTACCTTTAGTATCCTACATCGTACCTGCTTACAATCATGATCAATACGTTCAATGCTGCCTTGATAGTATTTTAGCCGATGTTTATGGCAATAAAGAAATTGTTATTATTGATGATGGATCTACCGATAATACCGCGAAGGTGATCGAACAATGGCTTTCACGCCACGCCGAGAGCATAAACGTTATCTATAAGAGTCGCCCAAACAAAGGTGTAACGGCGACTATAAATGAGCTTACAAGTTTGGCAAACGGCGATTTTCTCAGGTTGGGCGCCAGTGATGATTATTTCTTGTCGGGAGGCAGTCAAAAGCTGGTCGACTATTTGCTAAATTGCCCGGATAAGTTGGCTGTCATTGGTGACTCCATCGTTGTCGACGAGCATGGCAAAGTGATTCACGACAGCGGCATGACCGGCTTGCACCGGGCGAACAAGCAAAGATACCTTTCGGAGAAAGGCATTATCGCGTCGGTTATTAGCGACTGGGCTGTTGCGGGCCCTGTCCCGATGGTGCGTAAAGCATTCGTTACTGGCGGTGAAGGCTGGGACGAGGGGTTGCGGATTGATGATTGGGATTTTTTTCTCCGGATCGCGGCACAAGGTGGGCTGGGCTTTATCGATGAGCGCGTATGTGCATACCGAGTACACAGCACCAATACCTGCCGAACTCCCGACGTCGCGTCTAGAATCAGGAATCTCGAAGAGTCCGGAAAAGTAGCAAAACGGCACATCGCAAAATTCCACGGCCCTTATAAAAAATTGCTTCAAGCACAGTGTTACTTGGTCGACGCAAAGGTAGCATTTTTAAAGCACCAGTGGCTCAAGACGTCATTTTATATGGCAGGATATTTTGCATTTAGCATTGCGGGGGAGTTGCAAAGAATGAGCAACTCTAAAAAGGGCGACGTGTGAAAGATTTCCATCGGTCTCCCTCGATATTTTTCTCATTGCCCTTGCTGGGCAGCTGCATTATTGCGCTGCTTACATTTGAACTGCCTCAAGGTTACGGCGTCGGTATTTCGATTTTGATGGTGGTCGCCGCCTTGGCGATAGTGTTCGATTCGATACTAGGTATTCGTTTGCCCGCGCGCCGCGCACTACAACTAGTGCCCTTTGATCGCTCGCCCGAATGCTATTGGGTGAAGGTGTTGGCTTGGTCGGTGCTGGTGGCCTGCATCCTCGACTTGACCTTGTTTCCATTGCCATTACTCAATCCGGAGATCTATGCCAACTTCGACGGAGGTCGATCGCATGTTCGACATATCTCGAATATGTGCTGGGTACTTCCCATTGTAGGATTGCTTTGCTACCCAGACAAACGCATCAGAGTTTTTTTTATTGCTATAGGACTGGCATTTCCTGTTCTGGTACTGGATCGAAACCGGCTTTTTGCCTCGGTGTATGGATTGGCCGTAACCATGGTCTTTTTCTCCAAGCGGCAAATTCCCTGGAAAACCCTGATTGTCAGCTTGCTAGGGGCGCTGCTTCTTTTTGCTAAATTGGGGCAGTTTCGTTCGGGACGCCTTGATTGGGTGGCATTACCTTTCAGCGAATTCTACGTAGCGGCTTCATCCGGGTTTAAATGGATTTTACTCTACATTGGTGCGGGGATTTACAACTTTAGTTCAATAATGGCCAAAGGTTACATCGATTCAGATTTCTTGATTAATCAATTGGTCCCCCAAGCAGGCGGAGTAGAAACCTTAGGGTCTACTATCCCATTTGATGAGCCTGTCATTAACGTTGGAACTGAATACTTTCCCTTCCTGATGGCGTGGGGGCCTGTGGGGGCGGTGGGTGCGGCATTGTTTTTGTACCTGTCACTAGTCGCCTCCGTTTATTTCTTCTGGAAGCGCCCGAATATAATCTCGTTCTTGATATTTTTGCGCATCAGTTACTGTTGTGTGATGGCAGGCTTCGCTCCTCAAGCTTACACTTGGACCAATCTGGGCTTCATTGCGTTGTGTCTGCTCATGCAAATATTTACATACCGGGTACCCTTAATAGCACTATCGAAATATGACAGAAAAAGCTAAGCCTGAGTCTGCTTTATGCGGCGGCTGCGACAACTGTACTCACACGCACCTGTATTTCAGTACAATACATCCCGAATTTATTTGTGACAGCAGTGGCGCAGTATTCTCCTGTACCTTGGCGTTATCGAGGTGGAGGTCGCATCGAATGGTGGTAGGTCAATACGACTCCACGTATTTGCGCAAAAATTTAGCGGAACCCGGCCCCTCTTTATATGGTTTTAGATGATCGCTTCTGGTTGTCCGACAGCTGGGCTCGCTTGCTCTTGCAGATGTGCAATTTATCCGCGAGCTTATGCTGGGTTTGCGTTTCCTGTGTCTTCTCAACGGCCTTGGGAAGGGGGGCGGATTATCGAGTTCGGACCAGATAGCCTAATTTCAACTTACGCGAGTGATGCTTTATGCACGACCCTGAAGTGAAAAATGATGTGGAAGCTTTTACATTTGTGTCATTGCTGAAGTTTTTGACACAAGGCTGGAAGTTTATCACTGCCGGCGCTGTTTTCGGCTTACTGGGAGCTACCGCCTATTTATGGGTTACCCCATTAGAGTACGAAGCCTCTGCGATAATAAGAATGGCTGAAAATCGTGGGTTGGAAGGTGACGGCCCGCCGATTACAAACCAGATCGAGTCTGCAACTTCAGTCATCGCGCGGCTGAACAGCCCTGCCGCTTATTCAGGCGAAGTCCTGCGTGAGTGTGGCCTTGACGATGTGCCAGAGGCTAAACAGCGGATGACTAGGCTGGCTCGGTACACCGCCGAAGGTCAGCCGGCTTTCCTTATGGTCAACGTCCGAGCTCGAGGTGCGGAGCTAGCTTCAAAATGCGCCGAAGGTATCTTCGAGATGGTTCGTCAGCAACAGGATGTCTTGAGCCAACCCGGCCGGGAACGTCTTTCGCAAATGGTTGCTGATCTTCGTAAATCGAGACAAGCTCATTTAGACGCGCTAGGGGGCGGGGGTGGGGTGGCAGAGGGAATGGCCGTCTACCTCGCGCACCGAGATGCCATCAACAAAATCGAAGCCGTATTGCGCAAGTACGAATACGCATTGGGTTACGTGCCCACGCAGTTGATTTCTGTTTATCCTACTCCTGAAGCTGTATTCCCGCGGCAAACCCCAGTGATTCTTCTGGGGCTTATCACCGGGTTGCTGGTAGGACTTTTGGCGGCTTGCCTGAGGCGCGTTGGCAAAAGCTGAAAGCATGGCTCCAGTCGCAGGGCTGGCGCATGACGGTTTAGCTAAGGAGGATGCATGAAGATATTTGTGACGGGGGCCTCCGGGTTCATTGGCCGTAACTTGTGCGAGCAACTTTTGGCTGAGAGGCATGAAGTGGTAGCGCTGCATCGTAGTCCTCCGGAAATCGCTTGCGGCGAAGTAGTGCTTGGAGAGCTTGACGACATCGGAGCCTGGTCAGACCGACTGGAAACAGTTGATTGTGTCATTCATCTGGCGGGGCGGGCACATGTGAAAAATGCCAATGAGCCAAACCCGCTGGAAGCGTTTCGGAAAGTCAATCGAGATGCATGCATTCGACTAGCTGAGGCCTGCTTGTTACATGGTGTACAGCGGTTTGTTTTCATTAGCTCCATCGGTGTGAACGGAAATGAAACACGCGAGAAGGCATTCACTGAGCTGTCACCAGTAGCCCCCCACGCTCCTTATGCGATTGCCAAGCACGAAGCTGAGGTGGGGCTGACTTCTCTTTTTAAAGACACGCCTACCGAACTGGTGATTATTCGCCCGCCGCTGGTATACGGGGCTCGCGCACCGGGGAATTTTCGGCGTCTATTGAAACTGGTCGCCAGCGGCGCGCCGATGCCGTTCGCTGGGGTAGCCAACAGGCGCAGTGTTATCAGCGTTGAGAGCCTTTGTAATTTCATCTTGCTCGCTGCACAACATCCGAAGGCGGCGGGGGAATTGTTCCTGGTCGCTGATGAGCCAGCAATATCCACTGCTGCTATGGTGCGAGCACTGGCGCGAGGGATGGGCAAGCGAAGTATACAGTTGCCTGTTCCGCCAGTATTGCTGAAGACATTGTTCTCACTGGTAGGTAAGCAAGCACTCTACCAGCAGCTTTGCTGTTCACTGGAGGTGGACAGCTCCAATGCCCAGCGAACGTTGGGCTGGATTCCCGAACGTAACGTCGAGGCAAACCTTCGGAAAGAGAGCGCCAGTTACCGAGGTTTGTAGCCTTGAAATCGGCGGGGTTATGAGCGCTTACAGTAAATCTGTTTTTTAGCTGCTCGTCCTGAGCGCCGGAACCGGCCTATCGCACGCTCAGATTGTCCGTCGCAACGTCCGCCACGATTAACCCACAATAGACTAATGGGTCGTACAAACCCGTCAGGAGATCCTATACGTCGTTTTTTCCTGTTACGACGATGCTTACCTACGTACAATGGACTTCAACGAGTTCAAGCAAGGGAGTAGGGCACTTTGGGGCAAGGCTATATGGATAGGCTGAGGATGTTTTTGCTGGGGCTTCCGCGTCGGCAGAAGCGGTTAATCCAAGTGTTCACGGACGTTATTCTCGTTTGGGTTGCACTGTGGATGGCGTTCGTTGTGCGTTTGGGGATTGATGAGATGATCAATCCTTTCAAAATTCCTATATGGCTATTCGTCTTTGCGCCGGTTGTCGCGATTCCCTTGTTCATACGGTTCGGCATGTACCGAGCCGTAATGCGGTATTTTGGTAACGATGCCCTTGTTGCCATCATTAAAGCGGTCAGCCTTTCCTCGCTGATCCTGGCTTTGATGGTCTACTGGTACAGCAATCACGAGACGGTTGTTCCCCGGTCTGTCATTTTCAACTACTGGTGGTTGAGCCTCGTCATCATCGGCGGTCTGCGCCTATGCATGCGCCAGTATTTCATGGGCGACTGGTTCACAGCTGCCCAGCACGTTCCTTTCACAAACCGTGAGGACGGTTTGACAAAGGTCGCTATCTACGGCGCGGGCGTAGCGGGCAACCAACTGGTAGCAGCATTGCGTATGGGCCGTGTCATGCGACCGGTCGCATTCATCGATGACGACTCCAGCATTGCCGATCGCTCCATTTCCGGCTTGCACGTCTACAAACCCAAACACATCCAGCAGATGATCGATGTCACTGGTGCCCAAGAGATCCTTCTTGCGCTGCCGTCTTCGACCCGCGCTCGACGCCGGGAAATTCTCAATGTGCTGGAAGGGTTTCCGCTTCACGTGCGTAGCGTCCCCAACTTTACCGATTTGGCCAGCGGCCGCGTGAAGGTTGAAGATATTCGGGAAGTCGATATCGCCGACTTGCTAGGTCGCGACTCGGTGCCTGCGCAGCCTGAGTTGCTGGAACGCTGTATCCGCGGCAAAACGGTCATGGTAACGGGCGCTGGCGGCTCGATCGGGTCCGAACTGTGCCGACAGATTTTCGCCCTGGGACCCGCTACGCTGCTGCTGTTCGAACACAGTGAATTTAATCTCTACAGTATCCTGTCCGAACTCGAGCAGCGCAGTTCTCGAGAGTCGTCTGCGATTCAGCTGTTGCCGATTCTTGGGTCCATTCGTCATAAAGACAAGCTTCTGGATGTGATGAAAACCTGGCGTGTCGACACGGTCTACCACGCTGCCGCCTACAAGCATGTGCCGATGGTCGAGCACAATATTGCTGAAGGCGTGCTGAATAACGTAATTGGAACGCTCAACACGGCTCAAGCGGCACTACAGACGGGTGTGTCCAATTTCGTGCTGATATCGACCGACAAAGCGGTCCGTCCAACAAACGTAATGGGCAGCACCAAGCGTCTCGCCGAGTTGACATTGCAAGCGCTGAGTCGTGAGATTGCCCCCGTATTGTTTGGCGATAAGATGAACGTTTCGCACGTCAACAAAACACGTTTCACGATGGTTCGTTTCGGCAATGTCCTCGGCTCGTCGGGTTCCGTCATCCCGCTATTCCATAGCCAGATCAAATCGGGCGGACCGCTAACGGTTACCCATCCTAAAATCACCCGCTATTTCATGACCATTCCTGAAGCAGCGCAACTGGTGATCCAGGCAGGCTCCATGGGGCAGGGTGGCGATGTGTTCGTGCTGGACATGGGCGAGCCGGTGAAGATCGTTGAACTTGCGGAGAAAATGATCCATTTGTCTGGATTGAGTATTCGTTCGGACAAGAACCCGCACGGCGACATTTCTATCGAGTTCACTGGGTTGCGTCCAGGCGAAAAACTGTACGAAGAGCTACTGATTGGCGAAAACGTATCGGCTACCCAGCACCCGATGATTATGAGCGCGAACGAAGATCACCTCGCCTGGGATGTCCTGAAAGGTCGTTTGACTGACTTGTTAGCGGCAGTTGATCGAGACGACTACTCACGTGTTCGCCAACTTCTGCGCGAAGCAGTCAGCGGCTACACCCCTGATGGCGAAATCGTCGACTGGATCTACCAGCAACGTCGCCTAGAGCCCTGATTGTTTCACATCTCGGTGGAGGAGTTTTGGAAGTGAAGGGAATCAAGAAAGCGATTCTCTGGATAGGCGTCGCGAATAAAATCGTGGTGAACTAAGCTAGTAGCTCAACATCAGGGCCGGTCATTGACCGGCCTTTTTGCATGGTGCGCCAGGCATGGCGCGTTGCGCGCAAGCGCAACCAGCTTGGCTGTGGTGGCCTCGCGGGTGACTTGGAGGTGAAAGTCCTCTGCACACCCGGCAAGGGGGTTATAACGCCTTGGGTGCACAATCCGGTGTCGAGCGTTTAGGCTGTTGGGCACATGCGCGACGCAAGTTTGTCGAGGCGCAAAAGGTGCAGCCTAAGGGCAAAACCGGGCGTGCGGATATCGCCCTGAATCTGATCAACAAGCTGTACGGTATCGAACGAGATTTAAAAGAAGTCGGCGATGAACATCGCCATGAAAGCCGACAGCAAAACAGCCTGCCGGTGTTGGCGCAGTTGCACACCTGGCTGGAGAAAACCCAGCCACAAGTGACGGCGCAAAATGCACTGGGCAAAGCCATCAGCTACCTGGCCAGCAACTGGATCAAGTTGGTGCGCTACACCGAAGCCGGTTACTTGCCGATCGACAACAATGCGGCCGAGCGGGCGATCCGGCCCTTCGTGATCGGGCGCAAGAACTGGCTGTTCAGCGACACGCCCAAAGGTGCGATGGCCAGCGCTCAACTTTACAGCCTGGTCGAGACGGCTAAAGCCAACGGCCAAGAGCCCTATGCGTGGCTGCGCCACGCACTTGAGCGCCTGCCACAAGCCTCGAGCGTAGAAGACTTCGAGGCCTTGCTGCCGTGGAACTGCACGTCGCAAATTTCAAGATAGCCGTAGATCCGCACCTTTAAAATGTGGGGTTCATGGAGCGCTTGAACCGCCGTATACGGATCCGTACGTACGTTGGTGTGAGAGGGCGGGGCTGTAAAGCCGCCTCCTACTCGATTCTGGTGGTGACGGTGCCGCCCCCTTTGCATCCTTGAAGCACTTGGGTTTGGCTCATTGAGGTCGTTCAGTACCCAAGCCCAGCGTGCCAGCCAGAGCAGTGGTGTTTTTCACCGCGCCACGCTATTTCACAATGAACCGAGCAAGTAGGAAGGTGATCGGTAGGGTGATAACCACGACTAGGAGCGGAGCTAGGGTGACGGGGATAGAGAGCTGTTCAACAGCGATGTATATCAGGCATAAACCACTTAGGTATTGAACGATGTAAACAAGCGGGAACGAGAGAAGCTTTTTCAGGGAGAGGGGCTCGTTGAAGACGTAGCGCGCATTGAGAACGTACGAAATTACGATACTTAAGGCATACGAAAGAGAATAGGCATATGTGTATACCATCACTTGAATAAACACTAGATAGAAAATATATCCAGCGCCAGTATTGATGCAACCAACGATAAGAAATTTAATGAATTCAAAATTAAAGAATTTCTTCTTCAATAACTGCATGAGGGTGTCTGTTGACCTCATCAAATATCCTCCAAATATATTCGCTCATTACACCAAGCATTACTATGATCAGACCCAACAGGAAGGAGACGAGGGTGGCCAGTGTCGCAAACCCAGGCACCTCAACCTTGCCAAACAGAGCGCTCAGCACCACAACGGTGCCATAAGCGAAGCTACCCAGCGACACTATCAGGCCTATTGCCGAAATCAGCCTGACCGGAGCGAAGGAAAACGAAAAAATGGAGTCGATAAGCAGTTTCCATTTTTTTCCGAAAGTCCACCTGGATTTTCCATGCTCACGAGCCACACGAACGTAAGGTATTTTTTCGGGGGTGAACCCTAGCCAAAATGGGAATAGAGGGAAGTTAATATGCTTGCCACTGTCTTTAAGATAGGGCAGAAGCTGGGCGTCCATGAGAGCGAGGTCAAAACCATTTTTCGGATAGCTTGCCATCACGAACTTGCGCAAGAGCTTGTAATACACCGCTGAAAATATTTTTGACCCCAATGGATCTTGTCGATCTGTGCGCTCACAGATAATGTACTTGGTACCGTTTTTCCAGCGGCTAACCATTTCCGGGATAAGCTCTGGCGGATCCTGAAGGTCGGCGGCCAAGAACAGAAAGCAATCCCCAGTGATGTAATTGAGGCCAGTTTTTACCGCGCTGATGGCTCCGAAATTACGACTTAGTTTGATCACTTTGCTGCCCGGGCGCGCAATCACAAACTGTCTGAGCAAATTCAGTGAGTTGTCTTGGGAGCCATCGTCGACGAAAATGAGCTCCAGCAGCATGTCTTGTTGATTAAGTAGTTGCTCTATGTAAAGAAGCTTGCTGAATAGATCCGGCAAGGAGCCTTCGTTAAAATAGACAGGTACCACAATGGATAGCGTTTTCATCGGATCATACTTCCTGTGTCGATGTGCGCACGGGTGAACTGGACGGTTGGCGCAGTAATGTAAGCAGGCTAATGAAGCAGAGCAACGTCACAGCGAGAAAAACACCATACATCTGGTGAGAGATCCATGGGCCGGAATACATGTAGAGCATCTGGTCCGGGAATGCCTGGAAGTTACCTGTCCAAGGGCCGACATTTATACTCAGCCAGAACCTGGACAGGATCAGTGCCATGCCGGCGACGGCATAGGTAAACCACCAGTCGACCTTGCGCTCATCGCCCAACTGGTTCAGTGCCTGGCACGTCAGCATTGCAAGAGCCGGCCAGGCATTGAGGAACTGACGTGATTCGGAGCCGATGGACAGGAAGGCAAACAAGGCGATGAAGACACTGAGACCCAGGCCTTCGGCTTTTGCCTGCGCAGCGATACGCGGCCAAAGCAAGATGGCGATCATGTAAAACGGACCATAGTGCATAGCGTGCGCAACGACGTTGATTAACGGGTTTGACAAGGATGCCTGTGTAAACAGGCCTAGATAGCTAGTGATTGTGAGTGGTCCAGGCGTCCGGTCGGAAAAGTGAAAGACAATTGCTTTGACCGATACGTACAGGAGGATGCCCACTACCACTGGAGCCACCTTGATGTACTTGGATGCTCGCAGATAGGCGGGCACGTCGATCATCGGCTTCAGCGCTAAGTAAATGTAGGTAATAAACAGAATTATGCTGAGTGGAAGAATCTCTTTCTTGAAAACGGTTGTGCCTAAGGATTGTCGTAGGCCATTGGCATATAGGTAGGCGGCAAGCGCAATCAGGGAGATGGCAACCAGCAATGCCAACAGGTGGCTATGCAGAGAGGGCGGGCGGTTGGCGACGCTGGCCCTGCCTAGCATGATCATCGGTAGCGCGCCGTAAAGCATCGTGGGCCATACAAAGCAGCAGAGGAAGCTGAGCACTACCAAAAGGGCGAAGCGATTTTTGATGTAGGCATAGAAAATACCCAGGCCTAGGACGTAACCGGAAATATCTGTCAGAGTTGGGTTATAGGATAGGTTGGTGAGTACCGGGTAATTGAAAAAAAGTGCGCTGAAGCCCAGGAAGTAAATAGGCATTCGCCATTGATAGTGTCGGCCGATCAGGATGAGTAATCCGGCTGCAATGACAAGTAGGCCGACATTGAATAAGTAGAAGGCGTGAATCACTCGAGGGGTCGAAGTTATATCGTAGCCTAGTAATTTCGTGGTGTTGTGAATAATGATGGAGGGAAGTAGACGGCCGATATAATACTCGGACACTGTGTGACTGTTGAGTATCTCTATTGAATCGCGTTGCGCCCAATCAGCATAGGCACTGCCGTCCCAGCCTAGACCATCGTTGTGCTGAATTCTTTCGCCGTGATTGAAATTAAAAGAGAGCCAGAGCACCATGAACAGGACCCCCACGCAGCCCATTATTGCATGGCGGTCAATACCAGATAACTTATTCATTTCGATGTATTTTTCTTGTGGTGCACAGCCTGAAGGCCGCGATTACGAAGTTTATCCACCAATAGAGGAGGCGTGTATTGTGCTCATTGGGTATTTCGTGCAGTTTTGGATATCATGTGGATATAGCCCTCCATTCACTGAATGTTTTTAACGGCTCAATGCATTTTTCAAGAACTGATAACATTATCAGAAAGGGTATAGCTTAATCAAGTGAGGTAGTGGCCAGCGTTGTATCTTGAATAAATCTTTGAGAAATTAGCTGTGCTACTTCGGTCATGCCACTCTCGGCCGCAAACAGATGAGCTCACAAGAGAGAGTTGGCCTAGGCCTCTCTGGTCTTCTGCCGACCCAGCACCATCTCTTTCGCAAGAGCAATTTCACTGCTACGCCTCTCTCTTTCACGCATGAATTCCCGCCGAATTCTGATCTTGTGTCCTTCCTCACAAAATCAATGAAAACTAACCGCGCTTAAGGCCGCGATTTTGTGACTGTCTGTTTGGGTTGAGCGCAGAGCCGCTGAAGTTATCGACTAATTATGCGGCGTCTTAGGCGCCTTCGACAGGAAGGAAGATTTCATCAATCTGACGCTTATGATGCTGATGGCTCGGGAGTGCTGCAGCTTTGCTCAACAGTTTCCCTGCCACTTTCATGGAGGCCAGCGCCGCAATGCCTTAGGTGGTCAATCAGAGACAGGGGTGGTGATTGACCGGTTTTTTTAAAATACACCAAGCATGGTGCGTCGTGCGCAAGAGCCAGTGAGCCACGCGCCCTCGCGCGTCCAGCTCCTGTGTGAAAACCATCAGCGGTTATAGCCCTGATGGCGAAATCGTCGACTGGATTTGCCAACAACGCCGCCTTGAACCTTGATTGTTTCACATCCTGCAACAGACACACTTTTGACAGCTCCAGCACATCGCCTAAGTTTGGAAGGCAGCTTCGGAAAAGCTGCTTCTTTCAATCGATGTCATGGAGCTTCATCTATGCGTACTGGCTATTTCTACTCTCTGGTTTTTGCCCTGCTCACCAGCGCCTCTATTGCGGCCATTGCTGCGCCAACGGCTGCGCCAGAGGCTGCCAAGGCACCCTTGATGCTGGACGTTGCCGCCAAGGTCGATCTTAATGGGGCTGATGCGCCGACTCTGCAGCGCGAGTTGTCCGGGATTGGTGAGGCCAAGGCCAAGGCTATTGTTGCGTATCGTGAGAGTAATGGGCCGTTTTCGTCCGTCGACGAATTGCTGGAAGTGAAGGGGATTGGCAAAGCCATTCTGGACAAGAATCGCGAGAAGCTGGAAGTGAACTAAGCTTGTAAATCCACACCAAGAGGCCGGTCATTGACCGGCCTTTTTGCATATTGCCGCAGAGGGTGATCTGACGCCTTTCATCGGAAGACAAAAAATTATGGTTATCATATGGCGCTTAAATTATGCCTATAATAAATTCATCATTCGTTGATGCGCCCTGACTTCCGGGCGCTCGCCTTCCTCAAGCATCCTCAAGCATCCTCCAGGAGCATTGTCATGAATTCTGTCCAGACCCAAGGTACGGCCCTCGTCACCGGTGCTTCTTCCGGCATCGGTGCGGTTTACGCGGAGCGGTTGGCAGCGCGTGGTTTTGATTTGTTGCTGGTGGCCCGTGATCAAGAACGGCTGGAAGCTGCGGCGAGTAAGTTGCGCGCTGCGCATGGTGTTCAGGTGGAGGTACTGAAGGCGGATCTGACGCAAAAGGATGATGTGTTGAAGCTTGAGCAGCGTCTGCGCAGCGATTCAAGTATCAGCCTGCTGCTGAACAACGCCGGTGTCGCGGCGGATGGTTTGCTCGCCAACGCGGATATGGATCAGCTGGAGCGGTTGATTCAGCTGAATGTTACTACGGTGACGCGCTTGGCCTCGGCGGCGGCGGCCAGTTTTACCAAGGCTGGTCGCGGGACGATCATCAATATCGCATCGGTGGTGGCGTTGTTTCCTGAGCGGTTCAATGCGACGTACAGCGCGAGCAAGGCTTATGTGTTGAGTCTGACTCAGTCGTTGAACGCCGAACTGCAGGGTACCGGGGTTCAGGTTCAAGCGGTGTTGCCGGGTGTAACACGCACCGAGATTTTGGAGCGCTCCGGTATCGATGCGTCCCAGATTCCGGCGGACATGATCATGGAAGCGGGGGAGATGGTCGACGCGGCATTGTCGGGGCTGGATCAGGGGGAGTTGATCACCATTCCTTCGTTACCGAATGCCTCCGAGTGGGAGACCTTTATGGCGGCGCGTCATGCGATGGCGCCGAATCTGTCTAGAAGCACGGCCGCCCCGCGTTACAAGTGAGGCACCATGAATCGGCTTGAGGTATTTGCGTTATGAGTAATCGTCGAGTGGTGGTCACGGGAATGGGGCTGGTGTCGCCTTTGGGTAGTGGCGTCGAAGCGGTTTGGGCACGTCTGTTGGCCGGGCGCTCCGGGTTGCGGGTGTTGCCGAACGAGGTGGTTGCCGATCTGCCGGCCAAGGTCGGTGGCGCGGTGCAGACGCTGGCGGAAGATCCCGAGGCGGGTTTCGATCCGGACCGGGCGACGCCGCCCAAAGAGCAGAAGAAGATGGACCGCTTCATTATGTTTGCCATGGAGGCGGCGCGTCAGGCGCTGGAGCAGGCCGGTTGGCATCCGCAGGACGTCAACGCCCAGGAACGCACGGCCACCATTATTGGCTCGGGTGTGGGTGGTTTCGGCGCGATTGCCGATGCGGTGCGCACCACCGACAGCCGTGGCCCGCGACGTTTGTCGCCATTCACCATTCCTTCGTTTCTGGTGAACCTCGCCGCGGGCCATGTGTCGATCGAGCACGGTTTCAAGGGCCCTTTGGGGGCTCCGGTAACAGCGTGCGCGGCCGGGGTTCAGGCGATTGGTGACGCGGCGCGGCTGATTCGATGTGGTGAGGCAGACATTGCAGTGTGTGGCGGTGCGGAGGCGGCGATCGATCGTGTCAGCCTTGCCGGGTTCGCGGCGGCTCGGGCCTTATCCAGCGGTTACAACGACACCCCGGAGCGCTCCTCGCGACCGTTCGACAGTGGACGTGATGGCTTTGTGATGGGCGAAGGCTCGGGCCTGCTGGTGATCGAATCCCTGGAGCATGCCCTGGCGCGCGGCGCTCAACCGTTGGCCGAGCTGGTCGGTTACGGCACCAGCGCCGACGCCTATCACCTGACCGCGGGGCCTGAAGATGGCAGCGGTGCACGTCGGGCGATGTCGCTGGCGTTGGCCCAGGCGGGCATTTCGCCGGCGCAGGTGCAGCATCTCAACGCTCATGCGACCTCGACGCCGGTCGGGGATCTGGGGGAGTTGGCGGCCATCAAGTCGTTGTTCGGCTCGGACAACAAGATAGCGGTGACGTCGACCAAATCGGCCACCGGGCATTTGCTAGGCGCCGCTGGCGGGATCGAGGCAATCTTTACGCTGTTGGCGCTCCGCGATCAGGTGGTGCCGGCGACGCTTAACTTCGATAACCCGGATCCGGCGGCGCAAGGCGTGGACATCGTTCACGGTCAGGCGCGGCCAATGACCATCGATTACGCCTTATCCAACGGCTTCGGATTTGGCGGTGTCAATGCCAGTGTGTTGTTCAAATACTGGGAGGAGTAGTTCAAGGCTGATGGCACGAATAGTGATTACTCATCCGCTGACGATTGTTGAACAATCTAGAGGCGTTGAGTATGAGCAGCGGACTGTCCCTGGCTGACCACATTACATTGGAGTTACGTGCTGACATCATCGGCGGTCGTTTGCTGCCCGGCATGGCGCTGGTGGAAAACGATCTGGTGTCGGCTTACAACGCCTCGCGAAACACAATTCGCGAGGCGTTGCATCGTCTGGGGCAAGAAGGGTTGACCCGTTATGTCCGCAACAAGGGTGTGATGGTGCGCAGGTTGGGGGCTGATGATGTGCGCGATCTGTTCAAGGTGCGTCGCACCCTGGAGTTGCAAGCCATCAGCGCCAGTCAGCCGCTTCGTGATTATCAGTCCGACCGGATGCTCGAAGCCCTGGAGGCCACCGAGCTGGCCCGGGAGCGTGAGGACTGGCGCGCGGTCGGCACCCACAGCCTGGCCTTTCACCAACACATCGTCGGGTTGCTGCGCAGTCCATTGTTCGATGAGTTCTTCACCAACGTCGTCGCGCAACTGCGCCTGGTGTTTTGCACCGCTCCCGATGAATCACGTTTTCAGGCGCCCTGGCTGGCGCGTGACCGGCAGATTCATGACTTGTTGGCCGACGGCGATAAGCGTGCGGCCGGTGACGCCATGAGCCTTTATCTCGACGACTCCGAACACCTCCTGTTGCAGATGCTTGCCCCTTCTTCCCATCATTGATCGAGGATTTGTGCCATGTACAAAGACTATCCGGCGGCCTATCAAGTCAGCAAAGGCTGGGCCTTGCAGGTAGACACGGCTTTTTACGAGAGAGTTCGGGACAAGAAAGAGGGGCGCACGCTGATCGAACAATTCGAAGTGCCGATCCGCACCGGTCGCGCCTGGAATGTGCCAGCCGGGCATGTGTTCAGGGTCACGACCCCGGTCGGCCCGCAAGTCGGGGACTTCAATGTCTGGAATGCCCACGACCCGCGCGAACGCTTGTGGGCGGCGCGAACCCGGCAGTTGCAGGGCGCTCATGTCAGCACCCATGACCGGCTCTGGTCGAATCTGCCTTTCTTAAGACCGCTGGTGACCATCACCGACGACAGCCTGGCCGGATACGGCATCGACGAGCACGGAGGACGTTTGCACGATTTGTTGGGGACGCGGTGCGATCCGTATGTGAACAAAATGCTCACCGGCGAGGATTTCCATCATCACTGTCACTCGAATTTGACTCGCGCAGTGTTGCCCCATGGTCTGACCGAGTTTGACGTGCATGATGTGCTGAACATTTTCCAGTGCACCGGCCTGAATCACGATGACATGTACTTCATGAAAGCCTGTCCGGCGCAGAAGGGCGATTACCTGGAGTTTTTTGCCGAGATTGATTTGCTGTGCGCACTGTCGACCTGCCCGGGTGGCGATCTGTCCCTGGCCATGTGGGGGCCGGATGCGCAGGATCCGCTGAGTGTGTGTCGCCCGTTGGGAGTTGAGATTTATCGGTTGGAAGAGTCGTTGCTTGAAGGCTGGAGCCAGCCGGAACGTGCGGCCTATAAAGGGCTGCATGGCCTGCACATTGCCAAGGCCGATTGGGAGAAATAGAAAAGGTTTTGTGGCGAGGGAGCTTGCTCCCGCTCGACCGCGCAGCGGGCGCAAAAAATGTGCGAGGAACCTCAAGGGTCGCTACGCGACCCAGCGGGAGCAAGCTCCCTCGCCACAATTGTTTGCTAGCGGTCCTGCGCATCCTTGGCATCCGCTTCCGCATTGCGTTCGGCGACGCGCTTGCGTTGCTCTTCGGTCAATTCGACCTTGTTGGCGGTGTCGCGCAGCAGCATCAAACCGCCAACGATCGAGCCGATGGCAACGATCAGAATCAACCAGGCATACCAGGGCATAGGGCTCTCCTTGAGGGCAGGCCGATTGGCGGGTTTCGCCAATCGATCGTGCATACCACTTTGAGCGATTAATTTTCGCAGTGGTTCCATTCTATGCCTGTTCTGACAGCCGCACTTCGCCTGTTTAGAGCCCGGTCAGCATCGCGTCCGCCGGCGCATCGGCACGCAATTGCGCCGTGAGCATGAAGTACACGAAACCCGCTGCCATGAAGCCCAGGAAGATCAACCCGATCAGCGTGTTGAACCAGGCCATCGCTACCAGGCAGACCACCGCCAACACCAGCGCAATGAACGGCACCAGCGGATAGCACGGTGCCCGAAAGGTACGCTCCAGGTTCGGTTCGGTTTTGCGCAGTTTGAACAGGCTGAGCATGCTCATGATGTACATCACGATCGCGCCGAATACCGCCATGGTGATCATCGCCGCCGTCAGCGTCATGCCACCGAGGTTGATCAAGCCGTCGCTGTAGATCGCCGCGATGCCGATCACGCCACCGGCGATGATCGCCCGGTGCGGGGTCTGGAAGCGCGACAGTTTGGCCAGGGATGTCGGCAGGTAACCGGCCCGGGCGAGGGCGAAGAACTGCCGCGAGTAACCGAGGATGATTCCGTGGAAACTCGCCACCAGGCCGAACAAACCGATCCACACCAGCATGTGCAACCAGCCGGAGCTTTCGCCGACCACGGCTTTCATGGCTTGCGGCAGCGGATCGTTGATATTCGACAGGGTGCGCCAGTCACCTACGCCGCCGGCAAAGAACATCACGCCCATGGCCAACAGCACCAGGGTCAGGATGCCGCTGATGTAGGCCTTGGGAATCGTGCGTTTCGGGTCCTTGGCTTCTTCGGCGGCCATGGCCGCGCCTTCGATGGCAAGGAAGAACCAGATGGCAAACGGAATGGCCGCGAACATCCCGGCAATCGCGGGCGCACCGAACACATCAGAACCGGCCCAGCCGTTGAGGGCGAAGTTGCTGAAGCTGAACGCCGGGGCGACCACGCCCATGAACACCAACAATTCGGCGACCGCCAATACGCAGACCACCAGCTCGAAGGTCGCGGCCAGTTTCACGCCGAGAATGTTCAGGCCCATGAACACGATGTAGGCACCGACCGCCGCGTGTTTCGGGTCGAGGGCGGGAAACTGCACATTCAGGTAGGCACCGATGGCCAGGGCAATCGCCGGAGGGGCGAAGACGAATTCGATCAGCGTCGCCAACCCGGCTATCAAGCCGCCTTTCTCGCCAAAGGCGCGGCGGCTGTAGGCAAAGGGACCGCCGGCATGGGGAATCGCGGTGGTCAGTTCGGTGAAACTGAAGATGAAGCAGGTGTACATGGTGGCGACCATGAAAGAGGTCACCAGGAAGCCAAGTGTCCCGGCAACGCCCCAGCCGTAACTCCAGCCGAAGTACTCACCGGAAATCACCAGCCCGACCGCGATACCCCACAGGTGGAGCGTGCCCAGCGTGGGTTTGAGTTGTGTGTTCATGCGTTGCTCCCTGAACGGTTTGGAAAAGCTCGGGGGAGGGCGTGTGCAGTGGGCGTGCCAGTGTTGCGACACCAGTCGTAAAGCGCGAAAAGGTGTCGTATCGGGGATGTTCGGCGCTAGATGGGGGGCTTTTGTGCGCCAGTTGGGGGCGTTATCGGCTGTGCCGCCGCCTTCGCGGGCAAGCCTCGCTCCTACAGGAGATATGGCGCACCTGACCTTGTAGGAGCGAGGCTTGCCCGCGAAGAGGCCCGACCAGACACCAACGTAACAACGGCATAAACCCACTCTTTACGCATTCTTTATGCCCCGCCACACCCCTCGATCTCGCGCCTTTACAGCCTCCCTCCCGACAATCACTCCACACGCGGCAATACGCCGTAACACGGAGAATTTCCATGAGCGTTCTGGACGGGGTGTCACTGCTATTGGCAGTGGGGCTGTTCATTTATCTGTTGGTTGCGCTGTTGCGCGCGGACCGGAACTAGGAGCGGCTATGCACAGTTATGACTATTGGCTGATCCTCGCCTTCTTCGCCGTGGTGCTGATCCCGGCACCGTTTCTGGGGCGCTTCTACTACAAGGTGATGGAAGGGCAGCGTACCTGGCTGTCGCCGATCCTCGGGCCGGTGGAGCGGGGTTGCTATCGGGTGGCCGGCGTCGATCCGCAGGCCGAACAGAGCTGGCAGAAATACACCCTGGCCTTGCTCGCCTTCAACCTCGCGGGTTTTTTGCTGTTGTTCGCGATCCTGCTGTTTCAGAATTATTTGCCGCTCAATCCGCAAAATTTGCCGGCTCAGGAATGGACGCAAGCGTTCAACACCGCCGTCAGCTTCATGACCAACACCAACTGGCAGTCCTACAGCGGCGAAGCGACCCTCAGCTACCTGAGCCAGATGGTCGGTCTCACCGTGCAGAACTTCGTCAGCGCTGCCACCGGCCTGGCGGTTTTGGTTGCACTCTGTCGAGGTATAGGCGCGCGTGGCATCGGTCGCACGACCAAGACCCTGGGCAACTTCTGGGTCGACATGACTCGCGCCACCCTTTACGGCCTGCTGCCGCTGTGCCTGCTGCTGGCGCTGTATCTGGTCTGGCAGGGCGTGCCACAAACGTTCGCCCAGTACGTGAACGCCGTGACCATGCAGGGCGTCGATCAGGTGATCCCGCTCGGCCCGGCCGCCAGCCAGATTGCGATCAAGCAACTGGGCACCAACGGCGGTGGCTTCTTCGGCGTCAACTCGGCGCACCCGTTCGAGAACCCGACGGCGTGGAGCAACCTGTTCGAAGTCGCTTCGATCATTCTGATCCCGGTGGCGCTGGTGTTCACCTTCGGCCATTACGTGAAAGACCTGCGTCAGAGCCGCGCGATCATCGCCTGCATGCTGGCGCTGTTTTTGATCGGCGGCGCCACTTCACTGTGGGCTGAGTACCAGCCTAACCCGACCCTGAACAACGTCGCCGTCGAACAGACCGCGCCGCTGGAAGGCAAGGAAGCGCGTTTCGGCACCACCGCCACAGTGCTGTGGTCGGTGACCACCACAGCGGCGTCGAACGGTTCGGTCAACGGCATGCACGACAGCCTCAACCCGCTGAGCGGCATGGTCGCGCTGGTCAACATGATGGTCGGCGAGGTGATTTTCGGCGGCGTCGGGGCCGGGCTCTACGGCATGTTGCTCAACGTGCTGATTGCGGTATTCCTTGCCGGGCTGATGATCGGCCGCACTCCGGAATACCTCGGCAAGAAACTGCAAGCCAAAGAAGTCCAGTTGCTGGTGGTGACCTTGCTGGTGATGCCGGTCGGCGTGCTGGTGCTCGGCGCGATTGCTGCCAGCCTGCCTGGCCCGGTCGCGGCGGTGAGTAACCCCGGTGCTCACGGTTTCAGCCAGTTGCTTTATGCCTACACCTCGGCCAGTGCCAACAACGGCTCGGCGTTCGGCGGCTTCGGTGCCAACACCGCGTTCCACAACCTGATGCTGGGGCTGGGCATGTTGATCGGTCGCTTCGGTTACATCCTCCCGGTACTGGCCCTGGCCGGCAGCCTGGCGATGAAGAAAACCGCGCCGATCGGCCAGAACAGCTTCCCGACTCACGGCCCGCTGTTCGTGGTCCTGTTGACCGTGACCATTTTGCTGGTGGGTGGTTTGACCTTCCTGCCGACCCTGGCGCTGGGCCCGATTGCCGAACATCTGAGCTTGGGCTTCTAAGGAGTCAATGATGAATATGCCCGCAACTAAAGCCGCCGTCGTCAAGGCGCCGGAACAACCGAAAACCGCGATCGCAGCGCTCTGGCGCCCGGCGCTGGTGCAAGCGTTCGTAAAGCTCGACCCACGGCAATTGCAACGTGCGCCGGTGATGCTGGTGGTGGAACTGACCGCGATTCTGACCACCGTGCTGTGCTTCATTCCCGACAGCGCCGTGCCGACTTTCGTCGCCACGCAAATCGCCTTGTGGCTGTGGTTCACCGTGCTGTTCGCCAACTTCGCCGAAGCGCTGGCCGAAGGTCGCGGCAAGGCCCGCGCCGACAGCCTCAAGGCCGGCAGCGAAGGCTTGAGTGCCCGGCGCAAAAACGCCAATGGCAGCTTTCAGGTGGTGCCCGCCACCAGCCTGCGCAAGGGTGATGTGGTGCGCGTCGAAGCGGGGGAGATGATCCCCGGTGACGGCGAGGTGATCGAAGGCATCGCGGCGGTCAACGAAGCGGCGATTACCGGTGAATCGGCACCGGTGATTCGTGAGTCCGGTGGCGACCGCTCGGCCGTCACCGGCAACACCCGCCTGGTGTCCGACTGGCTGCTGGTACGCATCACCGCCAACCCCGGTGAATCGACCCTCGACCGCATGATCGCGCTGGTCGAAGGCGCCAAACGCCAGAAAACCCCGAACGAAGTGGCGCTGGATATTCTGCTGATCGGCTTGACCCTGATCTTTCTGCTGGTGGTGGTGACCCTGCAACCGTTCGCCCACTTCGCCAATGGCAGCCTGCCGCTGGTGTTCCTGGTGGCGTTATTGGTCACGCTGATTCCGACCACCATTGGCGGTTTGTTGTCGGCCATCGGTATCGCCGGGATGGACCGTCTGGTACGCCTGAATGTGATCGCCAAATCCGGTCGCGCCGTGGAAGCGGCGGGGGACGTTCACGTCCTGCTGCTGGACAAGACCGGCACCATCACCTTCGGCAACCGTCGCTGCTCCGCGGTCTATGCCGCGCCGGGTGTCACTGCCAAGGAACTGGCCGAAGGCGCGTTGTTTGCCTCCTTGGCCGATGACACGGCTGAAGGCAAATCCATCGTCGAGTACCTGCGCGGTCTTCACCCGCAACCCGAGCCGTCCGCCGAGGTGCTGACTGCCGTGCCGTTCAGCGCTGAAACCCGCCTGTCCGGTGTCGACTATCAAGGCCGGGTCTATCGCAAAGGCGCGGTGGATTCGCTGCTGACCTTCGTTGGCCTGAAACGCGCCGATCTGGCCGCGCCGCTGTCCCGGGAAATCGACAAGATCGCCCAGAGTGGCGGCACACCGTTGCTGGTCTGCGCTGACGGCAAATTGCTCGGTGTCATCCACCTCAAGGATGTGGTCAAGCCCGGCATCCGCGAGCGTTTCGCCGAACTGCGAAAATTGGGGATTCGCACGGTCATGGTCACTGGCGACAACCCGCTGACCGCTGCTGCGATTGCTGCCGAAGCAGGCGTGGATGACGTGCTGGCCGAAGCCACGCCGGAGAAAAAACTGGCGCGCATTCGTCACGAGCAGAACGACGGTCGCCTGGTCGCCATGTGTGGCGACGGCGCCAACGACGCCCCGGCCCTGGCTCAGGCGGACGTCGGCATGGCGATGAACGACGGCACACAAGCGGCGCGGGAGGCGGCGAACATGGTCGACCTCGACAGCGACCCGACCAAGCTGCTGGACGTGGTGCAAATCGGCAAGGAATTGCTGGTGACCCGCGGTGCGCTGACCACCTTTTCCATCGCCAACGACGTGGCCAAGTACTTCGCAATTTTGCCGGCGCTGTTCGCCTCGATCTACCCGCAACTGGGTGTGCTCAACGTCATGCACCTGAGCAGTCCGCAGAGCGCGATTCTGTCGGCGATTGTGTTCAACGCCTTGATCATTGTGGTGCTGATTCCTTTGGCATTGCGCGGTGTGCGGGTGCAAGCGGTGAGCGCGGCGGCGTTGCTGCGGCGCAATCTGCTGATTTATGGGCTGGGCGGGATTCTGGTGCCGTTCGTGGGCATCAAGGCGATCGACATGCTGTTGACGGCGTTGCATTTGGTATAGCGGTTGCTGCTTGAGGCAGGGGCTTTTGTGGCGAGGGAGCTTGCTCCCGCTGGGCTGCGAAGCGGCCCCACCTCAGGCCCAAGTGTTTATTCAGGCACACCGCATTCACCAGGTTTACGACTGCTGCGCAGCCGAGCGGGAGCAAGCTCCCTCGCCACAGGTGATGTGTGTGCCTTCCGAGTCGAATAGAGGATTTTGAAATGTCCACACTGATACGTCCGGCCCTGAGCCTGTTGTTGCTGATGACCCTGATCACCGGCGTCGCCTACCCGTTGGTGGTCACCGGCGTCGCCCAGGTCGCCTTCCCGGACCAGGCCAATGGCAGCCTGGTGCGTGACGCCGACGGCAAGGTTCGTGGCTCGTCATTGATTGCCCAGGATTTCGTCGGCGACGCCTGGTTCCACCCACGACCATCGGCCGGTGCCTTTGCCACTGTGTCGAGCAGCGCCAGCAACCTCTCGCCAAGCAATCGGGCGCTCGCCACTCGGGTTATCGACGAGGCCAGTAAATTGCAGGTAGCTGGCCAGGGGCCGGTGCCGTTGGCGATGCTGACCACCTCCGGCAGCGGCCTCGATCCGCACTTGCCACCGGCCGCAATTGCCTATCAACTGGCGCGTGTCGCGGCGGCGCGCAATCTGCCAGTGTCTACGCTTGAGCAACTGATGGCCGCGCACATCGAGCAGCCCTTGGTGGGGCCGCCGGTGGTGAATGTGTTGGCGCTGAATATGGCGCTGGAAAAACTGTAAAGGTCAAAAGTTTGGAAAGGATCGTTCCCACGCTCTGCGTGGGAATGCATCTATGGACGCTTTGCGTCCGCTTCGGCTGGGACGCGGAGCGTCCCGGGCTGCATTCCCACGCAGAGCGTGGGAACGATCAATCTGAAAAAAAGAGATCCCCAAGCATGAGTGACTCCGGCCGCGCCGACGCGCTGTTAGCAGACCTGCCCCGCGATGGCCGTGGCCGGCTCAAGGTATTTCTGGGCGCAGCCCCAGGGGTCGGTAAGACTTACGCCATGCTGCAAGCCGCCCATACTCAACTGCGCCAGGGCGTGAAAGTCATGGCCGGGGTGGTCGAAACCCATGGTCGCGCCGAAACCGAAGCGCTGTTGGCTGGCTTGCCGCAGCAACCGTTGGTGCGCTCGGAATACCGCGGCGTGATGCTCGAAGAAATGGACCTCGACGGTCTCATCAAAGCCAAACCAAAACTGGTGCTGGTGGACGAACTGGCCCACAGCAACGCCCCCGGCAGTCGTCACGCCAAACGTTGGCAAGACATTCAGGAATTGCTGGCTGCCGGCATCGACGTGTTCACCACGGTCAACGTCCAGCATCTGGAAAGTCTCAACGATCAGGTGCGCGGCATCACTGGCGTACAGGTGCGCGAAACCCTGCCGGACTGGGTGCTGCAAGAAGCCTACGAACTGCTGCTGATCGACCTGCCGCCGCGCGAGTTGCTGGAGCGTCTGCGCGACGGCAAAGTTTACGTGCCGGAGCAGGCGCGGGCGGCCATCGATGCGTTCTTCACCCAGACCAACCTCACCGCCCTGCGCGAACTGGCGATGCAAACCGCCGCCGCTCAGGTCGATAACGATCTGGCCCAGGGGTATCGCCAGTTGGGGCAGGCCGCACCGGCGGTGCGCGGTCGTTTGCTGGTGGGCGTCGACGGCGATGCTCAGGCCGAGCGCCTGGTGCGTCACGCCAGTCGTGTCGCCCAGCGTCGGCATCTGCCGTGGAGTCTGGTGCATGTGGACAACGGCCGTGTGCGCGACGAGCAATCGCGTCTGCGCCTGCAAAGCGCTCAACAACTGGCCGAACGCCTCGGTGGCGAAGTGGTGTTGCTGCGCGCGGGCGAGGTGGCGAAAACGCTGATCCAGCATGCCGCTGAACGACGCGCCAGCCTGGTGCTGGTGGGCCAGTCGCGCCAGCGTTTGCGTCGACGGTTGTTCGGTGGCGGGCTGGCGTCTCGTTTACTGCGCGATGCTCGCGGGTTGGAAATCAACGTGCTCGACAGTGACCACGAACAGCATCAACCGCGCCAACGCTCGGCGCAGTCGCTGGTGTGGTTCGACTACGCGTTGGCGCTGGTGGCGACGGTGCTCGCCAGTGCCCTGGCCTGGGCGGTCTCAAGCGTCTTGCCATTGCCCAACATTTCCCTGGTGTTCCTCGCGGCGGTGTTGCTGGTGGCGGTGCGCAGCAGCCTCGGCCCGGCGCTGGCCTGTGCGGCGCTGTCGTTTCTGACCTATGATTTTTTGTTCATTCCACCGAATTTCTCCTTCAGCATCCAGCGCGAAGAAGACGTGCTGACCTTGTTGTTCTTCCTGTTGATGGCGGCCTTGACCGGCAACCTTGCGGCTCGGCAACGGCGGCAATTGCAGGCCTTGCGTGACACCCAGGAAGAAACCAGCGAACTGCTCGACCTGTCGCGCAAACTCACCGCCGCCACCGACCGTCAGGCCGTGGTCAGCGCTGCGGCGCAGCACCTCAATGGCTGGACCGACCTGAAACTGTGCCTGCTCAATCGCGATGGCCAGAACGGCTGGAAAGTTGAAACCGGCGGGCCGCTGGAGTTCTCCGAAGCCGAGCGTGCCGCCGCCGATTGGGCTTGGCAACACGACCAACCGGCCGGCGCAGGCACCGGCACCTTGCCGTTCGGGCGCTGGTGGTGGTGGCCGTTGTCGGTGGACGATGGGCCGCTCGCGCTGCTCGGCGTGTGTGCCAAAGAAGGTCAGACCTTGAGCGGCCAGCGTCGGCGCTTGTTGACCGCACTGAGCCAACCGCTGGCCCAGGCATTGGCTCGCGCGCAACTGGCCGATGACCTTGAGGCGGCACGCTTGCATGGTGAAACCGAGCAACTGCGCAGTGCGCTGTTGGCCTCGGTGTCCCACGATTTACGCACGCCACTGACCTCCATGCGCGGCAGCATCGACAGCCTGCTGGCGCTTGGCGAGGCGATTCCCCTGGAGGACCGCCGCGAACTGCTCGAAGGCACCCGCGATGAAGCCGAACGGCTGGATCGCTATATTCAAAATCTGCTGGACATGACTCGCCTCGGTCACGGCGCCCTGAAGCTAGCACGAGACTGGGTGTCGCCAGCAGACATCGTCGGCAGTTCGCTCAATCGTCTGCGCGCGGTGCTGGCATCGTTGCAGGTGATTACCGAAGTGCCGGCCGAGTTGCCGCTGCTCTATGTGCATGCCGCGCTGATCGAACAAGCTCTGGTTAACGTGCTGGAAAACGCCGCGCGTTTCTCACCACCCCACGGGCGTCTTGAATTGCGTGCAGGGGCCAATGACAGCGAGCTGTTTTTTTCGGTGAGCGATGAGGGGCCGGGGATTCCGGAGGAGGAACGGGCGAAGGTTTTCGACATGTTCTACACCGCCGCTCGCGGCGATCGCGGCGGGCAGGGCACCGGGCTGGGGCTGGCGATCTGTCAGGGCATGGTCGGTGCCCATGGCGGGCGGATCAGCGTCGCCGACGGTATCGGCGGACGCGGCACCTGCATCACGCTGCACCTGCCGTTGCAGACTCAGCCGGGACTGGACAGTGAAGCCTGATCTCGCCTGCGCTACTCTCTTGCCACTTCTTTATGTTGATGTGAATTCATGAGCCAGACTGCGACCATTTTGGTCATCGACGACGAACCGCAGATCCGCAAATTCCTGCGCATCAGCCTGGTTTCCCAAGGCTACAAAGTGCTGGAGGCCGGCACCGGCACGGAAGGCCTGGTCCAGGCCGCATTGAACAAACCCGACCTGCTGGTGCTCGACCTCGGTCTGCCGGATATGGATGGCCAGCAGGTGCTGCGCGAGTTTCGCGAGTGGTCGACGATGCCGGTACTGGTGCTCTCGGTGCGAGCGAGCGAGGGGCAGAAAGTACAAGCCCTGGATGGCGGCGCCAACGACTACGTAACCAAACCGTTCGGCATCCAGGAGTTTCTGGCCCGAGTGCGCGCGTTGCTGCGTCAGGCGCCGACGGGTGAGGCCCAGGAAGCGGCGCTTAGTTTCGGCCCGCTCACCGTGGACCTGGCTTATCGCCGGGTACTATTGGACGGCACCGAAGTGGCGCTGACGCGCAAGGAATATGCGGTATTGGCGCAACTGGCGCGGCATCCGGGGCGGGTCATCACCCAGCAGCAATTGCTCAAGGACATCTGGGGCCCGACACACACCGAAGACAGCCACTATCTGCGGATCGTGGTCGGGCACCTGCGGCAGAAACTGGCGGATGATCCGACTCAGCCACGGTTCATCGTTACCGAGGCGGGGGTTGGGTATCGGTTGTTGAGTGAGGGTAGCCTTTAGTTCTGTATTGATTGATCTGACGCCTTCGCGGGCAAGCCTCGCTCCTACGGTTTGATGTTGATCACAAAACGTATGATCGACTCAAACCCTGTGGGAGCGGGCTTGCCCGCGAAGAGGCCCTCACATTCACCCAAGAACCTCAAGAATCCCGCTCATTCTCATACCGATCCAGCGTATCGCGCGCAATCTCGCGCCCCAGCGCGATCAACTCCGGCGCCTTGTAGAACTCGAAAAACCGGCACACTCGCTTGGGCACGTTGATCAGGATATCCGGCGGATACCCGGCAATCTTGTACTGCGCCAATGACGTCTGCATCACCTCGAAACTCTGGTTGATCAGATCCAGCAAGGACGCCGGCCCGACGTTGTCGATGATGAACGACCCGGTGGCGGACTTCGGTGCGCCGTTGCTTTCCGGGGCCGCCGCCGGTTGCTGGCCTTCGGGCTCGGCGGACTCGATCCACGGATTGATATCGGCCGCTTCTGCCATCAACGCTTCCTTTTCCAGCAGCAGCAATTGTTCGGCCTGTTTGCGGCGGAAGGGCAATTTCGAACCCAGCGAGTTGATCAGGCTGTCGAAGCGGGTCTTGAACGCGGCCGGACGCTGGATCACCGGCAGTTGATAGTGACGCTGGTTGGTGGAGTTGAGGTTGACTGCGATGATCAGGTCGCAATGGCTCGACACCACCGGCACGATCGGCAACGGGTTGAGGATACCGCCGTCCACCAGCATTCGATTGCCCTGCATCACCGGCGTGAACAGGCTGGGGATCGCCGCCGAGGCGCGCATGGCTTGATGCAGGCAGCCTTCCTGGAACCAGATTTCCTGTTGGTTGGTCAGGTCCGTGGCCACGGCCGTGTAGGGAATGCGCAGGTCTTCGATATTGATCTCGCCGACGATCTTGCGGATCTGCCCGAAGACTTTCTCCCCACGAATCGCGCCCAGGCGAAAGCTGACGTCCACCAGACGCAACACGTCGAGGTAATCCAGGCTCTCGATCCAGTCGCGATAATCGTTGAGTTTACCGGCGGCATAGATCCCGCCGACCACTGCGCCCATGGAGCAACCGGCGATGCAGGCGATGTCGTAGCCGCGCCGTTCGATCTCTTCAATGACGCCGATATGGGCGTAGCCCCGGGCGCCACCCGAGCCCAACACCAGTGCGACACGCTTTTTCATGAATCGACCTCTCTGACAAGGTTCAACAATGCACCTATCGAGGGGCACGCTTCAATCGCTATGGTCGTTCGGCGAGGCCAGTGCGTCGTTTTTTGACACTCTGGGAGAGCGAATGGGTATTCTCGCGGGCGCTGTGATTTCCACGGCGGGTTTCCACTGCGGCCCAAGGCACTTTTCACGTGCCAGACCGTCTTACGTGCATGCATGTTTACCTATCTTTGAGGTGTGAGTGATGAAAGTCTGGATCTGTGTGCCGTTGATTGCCCTGGCGCTCGCCGGTTGTGCCGGTAAAACCGCTTACCGTGACGCCTGCGGCAGCCAGCTCGATGCCGCCTGGCGTGAACTGGATCTGGCCAAGGTCGAGGGCTTTGCCGGGACTGTCAGCTACTCCAAGGCGCTGTCGTTGCTGACCGGTGCCAAGACCCAGCAGCAATTCGAAGCGTACGAGGGTTGCACCAAGAAGGCCGAGAAGGCGCGCTTCTACATTCGTGAATCTCGCGCCGGTCGCTGAAGCATGCTATAGCCAATGGGGGAATTCGATTCACGGAGCAAGCGATGTCTGCCTTGGTTGATCGATTGGTGGCTCACGTTCTGAGCCTGGACATTCGCCTGCTCGCCTGCCAGGCACGCTTGAGTGCCCGTACCGATTCTGAAGCGCTGCACGATCTGCGCACCACCGTGCGGCGTTTGCGCAGCTTGTTGCGGCCCTTGCGCGGTTTGCCCGGGGTCGAGCAACTGGAAGCGGCGGCATCCAGGGTCGGTGACCTGACCACGCCGTTGCGTGATCGCGAAGTGCTAGCGGCGTACCTGCTCCAGCACGATCAACCCGAGGCCGCGCACCGGCGCATGGCGCGGATGGACGAGGCTTATCCCATCGTCGCGGCGAGCCGGGAAGTGGCGCAGATGCTGATGATCCTCGATGCTTTTCCGCGTTTCCTGCGGGCTTCCCAGCGTCAGGGCTTGCTCAAGGGCTTGCGCAAGCGCATCGAAAAACGCCTGGGCAAACAGTGGAAGAAACTCGACCAGGCTTTGCATGATCCCGCCCATGACCGCCATCGCCTGCGTCTGCTGATCAAGCGCGTGCGCTATGGCATCGAAGCCTACCCCGAACTGGATCGCTTGCCGGAAGCGGCCCTGCCCAGACTGAAATCGGCGCAGGCTGCCTTGGGCGATTGGCACGACAGCTGGCAGTGGCTGGATCGCGCCAAAGAAGAGCCCGATTTGCAGCCATGTGTCGCGGTCTGGAAAACCACCTTGGCCAAGGCCGAAGAGCGCGCCGACCGCGTCCTCGACAAATTCAGTGCCGCCTGCTTCAAATCCTGAACACCCTAAAGATCAAATGTGGGAGCGAGCCTGCTCGCGATGGCGGCATGACAGCCAGCATCAATGTTGAATGTCATGGCCTCATCGCGAGCAGGCTCGCTCCCACATTAGTTGTGTGTTCAATGCAGGCACGGCTCATCTGTCAGTGATTTTGGCCGGAATAAGCGCTGTATCGGCTTTGCGCGCTGGTTAAGATCGTTCCATCCATTTTCCTGTCTCTGAGGTTCCCATGCACTTTTCCGATCTGCTCGACGCTGTGCGCAGTCAGCCGCAGGAGCTGTCTATTCCGGCCGAATGGGGCCAGGGCCGGGCGAGTTTTGGGGGGCTGATAGCCGCCTTGCAATACGAAGCCATGCGCGCAAAAGTCCCGGCGGATCGTCCGGTGCGTTCGCTGGCAATCACCTTTGTCGGCCCAGTCGAGCCTGATGTGCCAGTCAGTTTTGAAGTCGATGTGTTGCGCGAAGGCAAAGCCGTCAGCCAGGTGCTGGGCCGGGCGATGCAGAAGGGGCAAGTGGTGACGTTGGTCCAGGGCAGCTTCGGCGCCTCGCGACCTTCCGAAGTGGCGGTCACGGCCAACGCTGCGCCCGAGATGAAGCACTGGGACGACTGCCAGGAAATGCCCTATATCAAAGGGGTGACCCCGGAGTTCATGCGTCATTTGGCAATGCGCTGGAGTGTCGGTGGCCTGCCGTTCACCGGCAACACCTCCCGCGACATGGGAGGTTGGGTGCGCTTGCGTGGAGAAGGGAAGGACGAGGTGGTCAGCGAGGCGCATATTCTGGCGCTGGTCGACGCTTGGCCGCCGTCCTTGTTGTCGTATCTTAAGAAGCCGGCGGCAGGCAGCACGCTGACCTGGACCATCGAATTCGTCCAGCCGTTGCTTGCGTTGAGCACGCTGGACTGGTGCAAGTACCTGGTTGAAATCGAGTATGCCGCTGACGGCTACGGGCACGCCGCCGCAAAACTGTGGAGCGAAGACGGTCAGTTGATTGCCATGAGCCGGCAGACAGTCACGATTTTCGCCTGATCAGTGACGACGACGGTGGCGTTCACGCCAAGCGCGCCACCAGCCGCCACTGCTCGCAGGCTACGCCTACAGGCGGTGACCGTGGCGCTGCAGGCCCAGGGCGGCGAGCAGGCCGATAACGCCGATCGCGATGCTCGTCAGATCCAGGCTGAATACCCCCGAAACCATCAGTAAAAACGCCACGATGAACAGCGGCACGGCAATCAGGTGCAATACCGGATTAGTCGGGTTCTGATGATTATGCGGGTGCGTTCGCCATTGCCAGGCGGGAAGGTTGGGGTGACGTTTGCCCATGATGCTTATCCTTGGTTCGATGAGGCTCTTGAACAAAGAATAGGCCGGGCGAAAGCCGTCGGCGAATCGAGGCTGGCTATCGAAGTGATAGGGGTCATGGTCAATATTGATGTTGACCGGTCTGACGCCTTCGCGGGCAAGCCTCGCTCCTACAGGGATTTGTGAACGCATCATCCCATGTAGGAGCGAGGCTTGCCCGCGAAGAGGCCCTCAAAGCTTGAGCTGCCCAATGGCCTTGCTCAATTCCCCCGCCAACATCGCCAACTCATTGCTGGTGATCGCTGAATTCACTGTCTGCTGCACGGTGTTTTCGGTGACGTCGCGAATGCTCACCACCGCCCGATTCATTTCCTCCGCCACATGGCTCTGCTGCTCGGCTGCCACTGCGATCTGCGTATTGCTTTCACGCATCTGCGCCACCGCTCCAGTGATTTCGGCCAGGGCCACACTGGCTTCCTGAGCCTGCTGCATGCAGTCGTCCGCCTTGTACGAGCTTTCCTGCATGAAGTCCACGGCATCCCGAGTGCCGGCTTGCAGCGCTGAAACCATGGTGGTGATCTCGTCGGTGGACGCCTGGACTCGCTTGGCCAGGTTACGCACCTCATCGGCGACCACCGCAAACCCGCGGCCCATTTCCCCGGCCCGGGCCGCTTCGATGGCGGCGTTAAGGGCCAGCAGGTTGGTCTGTTCGGCGATGCTGTGGATCACGCTGACCACGCCGTTGATCTTCTGGCTGTCCTCGGCCAGACGCTGAATCATCTCGGCCGTTTGCTGCACGCCGGTGGACAACCCGCCAATCGATTGCTGCACCCGAGTGACCACTGCCTGGCCGCTGCCCGCCAGGGTGTCGGCGGTTTGCGAGAGGTCGCGGGTGGCACCGGCGTGTTGGGCGATGTGATGGACCGTGGCAGTCATTTCGTTGATCGCCGTGGCGGCCTGATCGGTTTCGCTTTGTTGACCGAGCATGCCGTGACGCACCTCGTTCATGCTCGAGGCCAGCCGCGCGGCACCAACATCCAGTTGCCGGGCGGTGCTGGCGACGGTGTTCACCACTCGCTGGTAACCGGCCTGCATGGCATTGAAGGCGTTGGCCATCTGCCCGACTTCATCCTTGCAAGCCAGTGGCACACGGGCCGACAGGTCACCGGTTTTCTCGACGTGGAGCATCACGTCTTTCAAGGTGTTGAGCTGGCTGAGCAAGAAGCGGATCAACAGTTGCGACGCGCCGAGCATTGCCAGCATCAGAATGAACACTGCTACCGCATAGTGAGTGAAGCGTTCGCCGAACACTTGGATCAGGCTCGGACCATAGGCAATCACCGCGACCTGTTGACCGTCAGGGCGAGTGAATATCTCGGCGCCCATCAACGGGTTTTCACCGAACAGCGGCATAGCGTTGATCTCGACCCAACCGTTGGTATCGGTCAGCTCCAGCAGCGGCTGCCCATTCAGTAACGGCGCCTGTCCGTGATTGAAGGTCAACAGGTTATCGGCCTTGGGCAGCGGCTGCCCGGCAGGCCAGGCATTGAGCAATCGCGCCTGGGCCTGAGCCGAAGCCTGGGCGGCGTGGCTGCGGGCTTGTTGTTCAAGCTGCACGGCGTACAGCACCAGCAACAGGGTGGTGACGAAGGCGACGGCGTTGACCGCCCAGAATTTGTATTTCAGCGAGATGTTGCTAAGCCAGGCACCCATGGAGGTCTTCTCTGATAGCGGAAACAGTTTTGGCAAGGTGCCAGCATTGTGCCGCTATGCAGGGCTTCAGATATTGATGCAGGTCAACGAGCACAGCCTATCCAAATGTGGGAGCGAGCCTGTGTGGCGAGGGGGCTTGTCGGAACGCCGCATCGCCCCGTTGGGTCGCGAAGCGGCCCCAAAACCTGCAATCGCGGTGTATTAGGTACACCGCATGCAATGGTTTACGACTGCTACGCAGCCGAACGGGGGCAAGCCCCTCGCCACATACCGCTCCCACAGGGGATTTGTAGTTACTGGGGGATCGAAGGCAGCCCGTAGAATGCCCGTGCGCATGCTGTGGTGTGGTTTGCCAGGTCTTCCTGGCTTTCCCCACGATGCAACGCCACCTCACGCAACACTTCGGTCAGATAAGCCGGCTCGTTGCGACCATTCTTCGGCTTGGGGCGCAGACTGCGCGGCAGCAGATATGGCGCATCGCTCTCCAGCATCAAGCGCCCGCGTTTAATCTCCTTGACCAACGGATGCAGGTGCGTGCCCCGGCGTTCATCGCAGATCCAGCCAGTGATGCCGATGTGCAGATCCAGATCGAGGTAGCTGAACAGCGCCTTCTTTTCACCGGTGAAGCAGTGCACCACGGCGGCTGGCAACTGGTCGCGGTAATCACGCAGGATCTCCAGCAATCGTTGGCTGGCATCGCGCTCATGCAGGAACACCGGCAGCTGCAGTTCGACCGCCATCTCCAGATGTTTTTCGAGGACCTTTTCCTGTTGCGGGCGGGGCGAGAAATCACGATTGAAATCCAGGCCGCATTCACCCACGGCCACCACGTTCGGCTCCTTGAGCAAACTGCGCAGACGCTGAGCGCTGTCGGCGTTCCAGTCGCTGGCCGAGTGCGGGTGAATACCGGCCGTAGCGAACAGCCGCTGAGCGCTTTCGTCCAGTTGCTGGCACAGCTCCAGAGCCTGTTCGCTGCCCTCGACGCTGGTCCCGGTGAGCACCAGTTGGCAGACTCCGGCAGCATACGCACGGTCAAGTACAGCCTGGTGTTTGTCGGCGAAACTGGGGTTGGTCAGGTTGACGCCGATATCGATGAGTTGCATGGTGCTACCTCGGACCAAAGGCCGGAAAGCATATCAGAGCTGTAGATTTATAAGAAAAGCCAAGAACTACAACGAGTTAAAGCTGTCTGTTGAGGCCGCGAGGCAGGTCGGATTGGTAGGATTGAATTGGTAGGTTTGCTATCACTGTGCCACTCTCGCACTTTGCCAGCGCTTCAGGCGCTCTGTTTCTGTCGCTCGACGTCATGAAATTATCCATGAGTCGACCCGTATTCTTCCCGGAGAGTGGATGACTCGTCCCTCGGTTTTGTTACTGCTGTGTTGCTCGTTGCTGCTGCCCATGCCGGCGGTTGCGCGTCTGGCCGGGCCGTTGCAAGCCGTGCCGGCGGCCAAGGTCCGCGACCTGGCGGAGATTCGCAGCAGTCGCGTGTTGCGGGTGTTGGTCAACCAGAGCCGCAACAGCTCCGGTGAAGTCCAGGGCCAGGCCATCGGCGTCGAATACCACCGCCTGCGCGCTTTCGAACAATACCTCAATGGCCATGCCCGCGATGGCCAGGAAATCACCCTCAAGATCATTCCCAAAGCCAAGGATCAACTGCTCGGCGCGTTGCAGCGCGGGGAGGGTGATCTGGTTGCGCCGGGGGAATTGCTCGATCCGCAATCGGGCCTCGCGGTCAGCACCAGCCAACCGATCGCCAGCAATGTGCCGTTGCTGTTGGTGGGGATCAAAGGCGAGCGACGTTACACCCGCCTCGAACAACTCTCGGGCAAAACCCTCGCGCTGCCCACCGGCAGTGCCGCCGGGGATGCGGTCAGTCAGATCAATCAGAAGCTCGCGCTGCACAAACTGCCGCCGGTGAAAATCGAGTGGGTCGATCCCAGCCTGGCGGTCGAGGACGTGCTGGAAATGGTCCAGGGCGGGATTTTTCATCTGACGATTGTCGAGCAACCGATTGCCGAACGTTGGGGCAAGATCCTGCCCAAATTACGCTTCGATCGACAGGTCCTTATCAGCGAGCCAGGCGAGGAATACTGGTTTGTGCGCCGCGACGCTTCAATGCTGCGTTCGAGCATCGATCGCTTCCTGACTACTTACAAGAAACCGTCGGACCAGGATGCGGCGTTCCTGCGGATCTACAGGCGTCTGTATCAAGTGCACTATCCCTTGGCCAAGGCTGATCGGCAGCGCCTGGAAAAACTTCGCCCGGTGTTGCAGAAACACGCCGAAGCCCAAGGGATGGACTGGCTGAACCTGGCAGCGCTGGCCTTCAAGGAGTCGGCGCTGCAGCCCAACGCCAGAAGCGGCAGCGGCCCCACCGGCCTGATGCAAATCACCCCGTCCGCCGCCCAACGGGTTGGCGTGAGCAATATTCAAAACCTCGACGCCAATGTGCAGGCCGGCGCCAAGTACCTGGCGATGATCCGCCGCAAGTTTTTCGCCAGCCCCAAACTCAATGAGCGCGAGCGCATGGCGTTCGTGCTGGCGGCCTACAACATGGGACCGGAGCGGGTTCAAGGCATGCGCGCCGAAGCCCGGCGACGCGGCTTGAATCCTAATCAGTGGTTCTTCCAGGTCGAGCGCATTGCCATGGAGCAGGTGGGGATGGGGGCTGTCAGCTATGTTAATAGCGTGAACAAGTATTACCTGGCGTTCGATCGGGAGCGGGAGTCGTTGGAGCCCCAAGGGCAAAAAGTGGCCTCACGGAAATGATCGACTAATCTGATTGTTATGGTGCGTTTTTTGCGCTTTTAACATGAGTTTTACTGATTAATATAGCGGCCAACCAACACGCACTCACAATGGATGACATAGCATGAGCACACTGATCAACAAGGTACTGTTCACTCGCGCGGGCTACGGTCTGACGATTCTGCGTATTTTCGTCGGCATCATCTTCGCGGCCCATGGCTCACAGAAACTCTTCGGGGCATTCGGCGGCTACGGCATTGCCGGCACCGCGCAGTACATGGAAAGCATCGGGCTGGCACCGGGTCATCTGATGGCGATCCTGGCCGGTGGTACCGAGTTCTTCGGTGGTCTGGCGCTGATTATCGGCCTGCTGGCACGCCCGGCAGCGCTGGGTCTGACCTTTCTCTCGCTGGTGGCGATCTTCACGGTGCACATCAGCAACGGTTTGTTCATGGCCAACAACGGTTATGAATTCGCCCTGGCTTTGCTCGGTGGCAGCCTCGCGGTGCTGATCGAAGGTGCAGGCAAACTTTCGGTAGACCGCGCCATCACCAACTGACTGCCCTGGCTCAACAAAAAGGCCTGCATTGTGCGACGCACTGTGCAGGCCTTTTTTGTTGCGCGTGATTCTTGACACTGTCCGGTCAGCTTCTCTAGGATGCTGCCCATGCGCCGATTTAAACAGCTACTTGCGGGGCGCCAGGTGACTCCTTCAGTTGCCGATAGAAGCTTGAAACAGGCTTCGAAATACCGCTAAAGCGCTGGTTCGGTGTTGCCTCTCACCTGCCATGCAGACTTTTGAGGCAGAGACACGACACAATGAATGCATTAAGCCCCGTTATACGCCCCGCGCCGATCACGGCACACCTCACCCAGCGCAATCCAAAAATCCTGCTTGGCGGTAAACATCAGCCGACGCTTCTGCGTTACCTCGATGGCTGGCCACGTCGTACCGGTGGGCCTGCTGCCTTCCTGATTCAGTTTGTCGACGACGGCGAGTCACTGGCACGGTTTGCCAACGACAGTTTCGATCTGGCGGTGATTCTGGCACCCAGCCTCGAGGATGCACCGGAAGTGATCAGGCAGCTGACTCGCGTGGCTCGCCAAGGGCTGATTACCCGTCGCTGAGGTTCATGGCGCTGCGACTCAGAGCGCCGCGGCTCAAAAATAGTCGATCGCCACGATATACACGAGTTGTTCACCGGTCGGTGTCTGGACCCGCACTTCGGCGTCCTGTGCCTTGCCGATCAGGGTGCGCGCATTTTAATTATATTGGTCGTATTTGACCTTTTATGGTTGTTATTTTGTGTTAATTGGTCTGATATGACCATTAATGTAAAAAATTACATATCTTTCTATTGATGCAACTGGTCAGAATAGATCCTTTGTTCGATATTATTGGTCATACTGGATCAGTTATGACCAATAGTGTGTTCGGAGAAATCTATGTCGCTTGTGCATTTTTTGTACAGTCCAGCGGAAATCGCACGCGAGCTGGGGAAGAATGCTGAATCGTTGCGCTTGTCCAAGAACCTTTCTCGCAGAACCTTGGCTGAGCAATCCGGAGTGTCTGAGTCCTCCATCAAGCGGTTCGAACACTCAGGCTCGATCACTCTTGAGTCCATGATTCTCCTGGCCACGGCGCTCGATGAGCTAACGCCGATGATGAGTCTTTTCAAACCCTCGCATCCAGGCTCAATCGACGAGCTAAAAAATCTCAAGCGTAAACGAGGCACCAAATGAGCTCGCCTATCCCCAGGTTCAAGCCCACTGAATCGCTCACCGTCACTGCCAATGGCGTAATGGTTGGCGAATTGAGCCGTATCGAGGGGAAAGGCATCTACTTTGTGTACGACAAAGAATGGCTGGCCAAGGGGTTTGACCTTTCTCCCCTGACAATGACATTCGATGACAAGCCACAGCTCGCTCGTGAAAGTCGTGTGTTCAAGGGCTTGCATGGCCCATTTGCAGATTCCTTGCCGGACGGTTGGGGGCTTCTGCTGATGGATAGATTCTTCGACGCGACCTTCGGAGCAGGCACCTCGCTGACGCTCAGTCCGCTGGATCGGCTGGCCTATATAGGTGATCGAGCTATGGGGATCTTTGAGTACCATCCCAAAGCAGAAAAGGTCGCCGCCGAGTCAGTGAATCTTGCTCGCCTGTTCGAGGCATCTGTCGAGGTACAACATGGAGACACCCCAAGAGTGCTCAAGGGGTTACGCTTGGCGGGTGGTTCCCCCGGTGGTGCTCGCCCCAAAGCAATCGCCGCACTGTCACACGATCTTGAAACTGCGACTTCAGCTTTTGGCCAACTTCCACCTGGATACGCTCACTGGCTTGTGAAGTTCAGGGCTCTGAGTGAGCCTTTGGAGACTGGCGGGATCGAGCAAGCGTATGCGGTGATGGCCAGAAGGGCTGGGGTGAATATGGCGCATACGGAACTGCTAGAGGTGCAGATGCGCCAGGGCGGATTTGAACGGTTCTTCGCAGCCAAACGTTTCGATCGTGATGGCGATCGCAAGATTCATATGATTACCCTCTGCGCGTTGGTCTACGCAGACTTCCGGGCGCCGACAATGGATTACAGCCAGCTACTCAAGCTGACAAGCGCACTGACGAAAAGCGCTGCCGAGGTTGAGAAAATGGCAAGGCTCATGATCTTCAATGCGGTGTTCCACAACTACGACGATCACACCAAAAACTTTGCGTTCCTGTATCACGAACCTCAGGACAAAAGTGGGCAGGGGGGCTGGAGGCTGTCTCCGGCGTACGACCTTACTTTCTCCGATGGGATGGGTGAGCATTCCACTGCATTTTCAGGTCATGGTAAACCGACACGAAAGGTCATCAGAGACCTGTGCAAGGATTACAAATACCTCAAGCCTGATGAATACCTCGACCAAACCCTCGCGGCGCTTGATGACTGGGATCGTGTGCTCAGAGCACTGAAAATTCCCAAGTCTGCGGGGGCAGCAATTCACCGGGTTCTCAGTGATTCAAGGGTGCACTTCGCTTGAGCGCGACCTGGGGCTCCAAGAGTCGATATAACCTTGCTGGAGATAAATCGTTAGTGAGAAATCCATCTTGAGTACGAACATCATCACAAAGGAAGGTCATGAGGCTCTGAAGCAGGAGCTCGACTACCTTTGGCGGGAAAAGCGTCCTGACACCACGCGCAAGGTCACTTGGGCGGCGTCGCTCGGCGACCGTAGCGAAAACGCGGATTACCAATACAACAAGAAGCTGCTCCGGGAAATCGACCGGCGTGTTCGGTACCTTTGCAAGCGCCTCGAAGATGTGCGGGTGGTTGCGTACTCACCTGAGCAGGAAGGCAGGGTCTTTTTCGGGGCTTGGGTCGAGATCGAAAACGAGGCAGGTGAAATCAAGAAATTCCGGGTTGTGGGGTATGACGAAATCTACGGTCGCAACGATTACATCTCCATCGATTCGCCAATGGCGCGTGCGCTTTTGAAGAAAGAGGTCGGTGATGAGGCTGTTGTGCAGACCCCGAGCGGAGAAATGTTGTGGTGGATAAACGAGATCAGATACCCGAAATAGGGTGCACTCGGCGTTTTCCGAGCGATCGCCCTACGGGGAGGGCGATAACGGCTCGTGGTGACTTCTTGCGATTGAGTACTTGATGTGTTTATCAACCCTCGCGCAAGACTGTCAGGGGGCTGGCATTCAAGGCGCGGCGCGTGCCGAACACACCGGCACCGCCGATCAGCACGGCACCGATCAGTGGCAACACCAGCAGCCATGGATGCGGATGCCAGGGCAGGTCGAAGGCGTAGCGGTAGAGCACCAGGCTCACCAGTTCCGAACCCAGTGCCGCCAACAACCCGCTGACCGCGCCGAGCAGGCCGAACTCGATCCGCCGGGCCCTGACCAGCAACTGTCGCTCGGCGCCTAGCGCTCGCAACAATGCACCTTGGCGAATGCGTTCATCCAGCGTTGCCTGCAAGCCGGAGAACAGCACCGCCATCCCCGCCGCCAATACAAACAACAGTACGTATTCCACCGCCAGAGTGACTTGGGCGAGGATGCTGCGCAGCTGCGCCAGCAACGCTTCGACTTGCAGAATGGTCACTGCCGGAAAGCTTCGGGACAGATCGACGATCTGCTGATCGTGACCGGCCGCCAGGTAGAAACTGGTCAGGTAGGTCGCCGGCAAGTCCTTCAGGGTGCCGGGCTGGAAGATCATGAAAAAGTTCGGCTGGAAGTTGTCCCAGTTGACCTCCCGCAGGCTGGTGACTTTCGCTTCCCGATTGACCCCGCCAACGGTGAATACCATGTGATCACCGAGCTTGAGTTTGAGGCTTTCGGCGACTTTACCTTCCACCGATACTCCCGGTATTTCATCCGATGGTTGCTGATCCCACCAGTTGCCGGCGGTGAGTTTGTTGCCCTCCGGCAGCTCGGCCGCCCAGGTCAGGCTCAGGTCGCGTTGAATGGCTCGATCACCGGCCGAATCCTTGCTGACGATGTCCTGCACCGGCTCGCCATTGACGCTGATCAGCCGTCCCGGCACCACCGGGTACAGCGGCGCCGATTGTGCCGACAACTCCATCAGTCGATCGGTAAAGGCCTGTTTGTCCGCCGGCAGAATGTTCAGGGCGAAGTAGTTCGGGGCATTTTTCGGTAACTGGTTTTGCCAGGTGTCGAGCAATTCGCCACGCAGCAAAGCGATCAGCGCCATGGACAGCAGAATCAGACCGAAGGCCAGGGCTTGACCGGCCGCCGCCAGTGGATGGCGCAGCAGTTGGCCCAACCCGAGGCGCCATGGCAGTGAGGCGCGTGCCAGCATCCGGCGCAGGCTTTTCAGTAGCAGCAACAGCACGCTGCCCAGCACCAGTGCCGCGATCACACCGCCGCCGAGCAGGGCGAAGGTCAGCAACAGGTCCAGGCTCAAGCGCCACATGATCAGGCCGAGGGCGCCCAATGCCGCGCCATAAACAATCCAGCTGCTGGACGGAATCGGCAGCATGTCGCGACGCAACACGCGTAGCGGTGGCACTCGACCCAAAGCGGCCAATGGTGGCAGGGCGAAACCGGCCAGCGCCACCAGCCCGGTGCCGATCCCCGCGATGGCCGGCAGCAGGCCACCCGGTGGAACATCGGTCGGCAATAAATCATGCAGCAATGCAAACAGCCCGAGCTGCGCCAGCCAGCCGAGCAGGGCGCCGCTGACGCTGGCGAGCAGTCCGAGTACGGTCAGTTGCAGACTGAACAGCACCATGGTTTCCCGACGGGACAGGCCCAGGCAGCGCAGCAATGCGCTGGCATCGAAGCGGCGGGTGGCGAAGCGTGTCGCCGACAGCGCCACCGCCACACCGGACAACAGCACCGCCACCAGACTGGCCATGTTCAAATAACGTTCAGCCTTGCCCAGGGCGCCGCCGATCTGCCGATTGCCATCGCGAGCATCCTGGATACGCTGGTTGGCCGCCAGGCCTGGCTTGATCAGTTGCCGATAGGTTTCCAGCGCCGAGGCGTTGCCGCGCCAGAGTTCGCGGTAACTGACCCGGCTGCCGGGTTGCACCACGCCGGTCGCCTCAAGGTCGCCAAGGTTGATCAGCACCCGTGGTGTCAGGCTGTAGAAATTGCCAGCGCGATCCGGTTCATAGGTCAGCACCCGCGCCAGCGTCAGGGTTTTCATGCCAACATCGATACTGTCGCCGATCTTCAAGTCCAGTGCGGTCAGTAGTCGCGCTTCGACCCAGGCTTCGCCGGGTTTCGGACCACCACCGGGTTCTTCCGGCGCGAAGGGTGCGGGGGCGCTTTTCAGTTCGCCGCGCAACGGGTAAATGTCATCGGCGGCTTTGATGCTGGACAGCTGAATGCCGTTGTCGGTGGCGATGACGCTGGAAAATTCCACCACCTGAGCGTGCTCAAGGCCCAGCTCCGTGCCGCTTCTGATCTGCTCCGGCCGCGCTGGCGAACTGCCTTCGAGCAGCAGGTCGGCGCCGAGAAATTCGGTGGCGCGCAGCATCATGGCGCCATTCAGGCGGGCACCGAAGTAACCGATGGCGGTACTTGCCGCCACGGCCACCAGCAAGGCGAAGAACAACACCCGCAACTCACCGGCGCGGGCATCGCGTAGCAGTTGGCGGATGGCGAGGCTGAACAGGCGCAACAGCGGCAAGCGTGCCATCAAGGCTCCAGAGGGGCGACCAGCAGGCCGGCTTCAAGGCGGATCAGGCGCCGGCAGCGATGTGCCAGGCGTTCGTCATGGGTCACCAGCACCAGGGTGGTGCCGCTTTCCTGGTTGAGTTCGAACAGCAGATCACTGATGCGCTCGCCGGTGTGGCTGTCGAGGTTGCCGGTGGGTTCATCGGCGAACAGCACGTCGGGCTCGGCGGCGAACGCCCGGGCAATCGCCACGCGCTGCTGCTCGCCACCGGAGAGCTGGCGCGGTGAGTGGGTCAGGCGTTGTCCCAGGCCGACCCGTTGCAACAGTTCAGTGGCGCGTTCGCGAGCGTCTTTGCGGCCATCGAGTTCCAGCGGCAGCATGACGTTTTCCAAAGCGTTGAGACTGTCGAGCAACTGGAATGATTGAAAGACAAACCCCACGTGCTCGGCGCGAATGCGGGCGCGCTGATCTTCATCGAGATTGCTCAGGCCTTGCCCGGCGAGGGTGACTTCGCCGCTGCTCGGCAGGTCGAGGCCGGCGAGCAGGCCGAGGAGGGTGGATTTGCCGGAACCGGAAGCGCCGACGATGGCCAGGCTATCGCCCTTGTTCAGTTCCAGGCTGAGTTCGTGCAGGATAGTCAGTTCACCTTCCGCGCTCGGAACCACTTTGCTGAGGTTCTTCGCGGTGAGAATGCTTGCGCCCATGGAGAATCCGATGCGTGTGTGGTTTTTGAGTGCTGGCCTGGCCTTGATGTGCATGGCCCAGAGCGCAGCGGCGGGTACAGTCCTGATCGTTGGCGATAGTATCAGCGCCGGTTTCGGCCTGGATACCCGCTTGGGGTGGGTGTCATTGCTCGAGCAACGGCTCAAGCGCGAAGGTTTCGACGATAAGGTGGTCAATGCGTCCATCAGCGGCGACACCAGTGCCGGAGGTCGGGCGCGCCTGCCGGCGCTGCTTGCAGAGCATAAGCCTGCGCTGGTTATCCTCGAGTTGGGGGGCAATGATGGCCTGCGCGGAATGCCGCCAACACAATTGCAACAAAATCTTGCGTCGATGATCGACAGCTCCCGCGTCAGTGGCGCCAAGGTGCTGTTGCTGGGCATGCAATTGCCGCCCAATTATGGCGTGCGTTACACCCAGGCCTTTGCCGAGGTATTCATCAAGGTGGCTAACGAGAAAAAGATCCCGCTGGTGCCGTTTTTTCTAGACGGCGTGGGCGGTCACCCGGACCTGATGCAAGGCGACGGCCTGCACCCGGCTGAGGCGGCTCAGGACAAGTTGCTGGAAAATGTCTGGCCGACACTGAAACCGCTGCTTTGACGCTTTTCTAGCGGCGGTGTTTCGGCTAAGGTGGCGCCCCCGATTTGGAGCCCCCGATGCCGCGTCCTGCCTGGTCCCTTTTTGCCTATCAACTGATCGAGCCTGACGAACAGCTGGATCTGTTCGCCTGCCAGGAAGTGCGGGTACATCTGGTGACCCGTCAACTGGAATTGGGCGGCTCGGCGGACCGAACCTTGTGCGGCAGCCTGTTGCCGGCGCAACCGCGCTGGTCAAGCGTCGACCGTACCGTGTTCCAGGACCAGCGCCTGTGCTCGCTGTGCCGGGCCATTCTGGAGTCGCAAAAACGCGGCACCTCGCCGATCTGGCCTGAGTTGCGGTTCGAGCTTTAGGGCCCTGTGGCGAGGGGGCTCCCTCTGTGTTGGGCCGGCGGTTATCGCCCGCTCTTGTAGGAGCGAGGCTTGCCCGCGAAGGCGGCCTGATAGCCGACTGGGCTCTTTGATTGGGTACATATCTGTTTCTGCGGTCACGGCCGCTGGCGGTTATCGCCCGTCTTTGTAGGAGCGAGGCTTGCCCGCGAAGGCGGCCTGATAGTCGACTGGGCTCTTTGATCGGGTACATATCCGTTTCTGCGG
>NZ_AKJB01000056.1:0-25156 GCF_000282555.1 Pseudomonas sp. GM102
GGACTTTCACCTCCAAGTCACCAGCGAGGCCACCACAGCCAAGCTGGTTGCGCTTGCGCGCAACGCGCCATGCCTGGCGCACCCAAAAGAAAAGGCCCGCAGTGAATGCGGGCCTTTTTTTGACTTCTGGTTGGTGTGGTGTTCATCAGGGCCTCTTCGCGGGCAAGCCTCGCTCCTACAGGTTTTGTGTTATTCGCCGATTATGTGAACGACACAAGATCTGTAGGAGCGAGGCTTGCCCGCGAAGGGGCCGGTACAACCGCCACATATCTATCGGCTGGCAACCCGATAGACTCGCTCCTCCAGCCGCGTGACACCGGCCTCGAGAAACTTCCAGCTCTCACCCAGGACGTCCTGGTCTTCCAGAATCTTCAGCGCCCACACATCGCCAAACAACCGCTGCACTTCATCATCCAGCACCGCAAACGGCGGCCCGTCCATCTGCGCCTGGTCGTAATCCAGGGTAATCAACAGCCCCAGAGAATCCTTCGGCAGAATGCGAATCAAATGAGCCGCGTATTGCTCACGCATCGCCGGCGGCAGGGCAATCAACGCCGCGCGGTCGTACAACCCGCTGCAGTCGGCGACATCGCCTGCCGTCAACTCAAAGAAATCGCCACACCACAACTCGATTGAACCGGCACGGTAGACCTTGAAGGGCCCCTGCTCACTGACGTCCGGGTCAAATTGATGCTCACTGAAGAAATCCTCCACGGCCTTTTCCGACAGCTCAATCCCCAAGACCTCATGACCTTGGTGCGCCAGCCACAACAGATCCAGACTTTTCCCACACAGCGGCACCAGCACACGAGCGCCCTCTTCCAGGCTCAACGCTGGCCAGAACCGTTGCAGATGAGGATTCACTTCCGGCAGATGAAAGCCGATCTGATTCGACGCCCATCGTTTGTGCCAAAACTCCGGCTGCATAATTAACCCCGAAAAATTCGATCAAATGACCCTAAAACTTATATTAGATTTAGATCAATGATCTGACTGAAGATGGTGCCATCTTACTCTCAGGAGCTCATTCATGTTCCCCAGCCTGTATATCTCTCATGGCTCCCCGATGCTAGCCCTGGAACCCGGTGCCAGCGGACCGGCTTTCGCACGTCTGGCCGCCGCATTGCCGAAACCCAAGGCCATCGTGATGGTTTCCGCGCATTGGGAAAGCAGCGAACTGCTGGTCAGCGGTAACCCCCAACCTGAAACCTGGCACGACTTCGGCGGCTTTCCGCAGGCCTTGTTCGAAGTGCAATATCCGGCCCCTGGCAATCCGCAACTGGCGGCGGAGGTGGTCGAGCTGCTGAAGGCCGACGGCCTGCCTGCGCGCATCGACAGCCAGCGACCGTTCGACCATGGTGTTTGGGTGCCCTTGTCGTTGATGTATCCGCAAGCTGATATCCCGGTGGTGCAGGTTTCGCTGCCCACTCGTGGCGGCCCCGCCCTGCAAACCCGTGTCGGCCATGCCCTGGCCAGCCTGCGCGAACAAGGCGTGCTATTGATCGGCTCCGGCAGCATCACCCACAACCTGCGCGAACTGGACTGGCACGCCGGCCCGGAAAGCGTCGAACCCTGGGCCAAGGCGTTCCGCGACTGGATGATCGAGAAGCTTGAAGCGAATGACGAAGCCGCATTGCACGACTATCGTCAGCAAGCTCCGAATGCTGTGCGCAGCCATCCGAGCGACGAGCATCTGCTGCCGCTGTACTTTGCCCGCGCAGCTGGGGGTGAGTTCAGCATTGCGCACCAGGGTTTCACCATGGGGGCACTAGGGATGGACATTTATCGCTTTGGCTGACACTTGATCGTTCCCACGCTCTGCGTGGGAATGAATCAATGGACGCTCTGCGTCCGCTTCTGGGACGCGGAGCGTCCCGGGCTGCATTCCCACGCAAAGCGTGGGAACGATCTGGCAAAAAAAATCCCCGAACCAGTCGGGGATTTTTTATGTGCGATCAATCAGCTCGAGAGCAGATCAATCTTCGCGATAGCGACGCAGCTTCAACTGCTTACCGGCAACGCGAGTGTCCTTCAGTTTGGTCAGCAGCTTCTCCAGACCATCTTCCGGCAGCTCGACGAGGCTGAAGCTGTCACGCACCTGGATGCGGCCGATGGCTTCACGCGCCAAACCGCCTTCATTCAGGATGGCGCCCAGCAGGTTCTTGGCAGCGATACCATCACGCGCACCCAGCGCGGTACGGCAACGAGCACGACCTTCGGCCAATGGAACCGGAGCACGACGCTCGCGATCACCACGGTCCGGACGATCACCGGAACGCTCTGGACGATCGCCACGCGGTGCGTTGTTCGGCACCAGTGGACGTTCTTTCTCGATTGCGGCCAGGGTCAGCGCTTGAGCGTTGGTTGCCTTGCGCAACAGAGCAGCGGCCAGTGCACGCGGGGTGCAACCGATGTCGGCGGTCAGGCGATCCAGCAGATCACCGTGAGTCGATTCGGCATCAGCGACCAGCGGCGACAGGCTGTTGGTCAGTTTCTTGATGCGGGCATCAAGAACAGCCTGGGCATCCGGCAGACGAACTTCGGCAACCTTCTGACCGGTTACACGCTCGATCACTTGCAGCATGCGGCGCTCACGAGGAGTCACCAGCAGCAGTGCACGACCTTCGCGACCGGCACGGCCAGTACGGCCAATACGGTGAACGTAGGACTCAGGGTCGTACGGCATGTCAACGTTGAACACGTGAGTGATGCGCGGAACGTCCAGGCCACGAGCGGCAACGTCGGTCGCCACAACGATGTCCAGACGGCCATCCTTGAGGGATTCGATCACGCGCTCACGCTGGTTCTGAGCAATGTCACCGTTCAGCGCAGCGGCTTTGTAGCCTTTGGCTTCCAGGGCACTGGCCAGGTCCAGGGTCGCTTGCTTGGTGCGCACGAACATGATCAGGGCGTCGAAATCTTCCACTTCCAGCAGGCTCAATACAGCCGAGGTCTTCTGGTCAGCGTGAACCAACAGGTGAGCCTGTTCGATCGCGGTAACGGTCTGAGTCTTGGTCTGGATCTTCACGTGTTGCGGATCGCGCAGATGGCGTTCGGCAATGGCACGGATCGACTGCGGCAGGGTGGCCGAGAACAATACGGTCTGACGGGTTGCAGGCAGTGCCTTGAAGATAACTTCGAGGTCGTCCATGAAACCCAGTTTGAGCATTTCGTCCGCTTCGTCGAGAACCAGGTGGTTCACGGTAGCCAGGACTTTTTCGTCACGACGCAGGTGGTCGCACAGACGGCCCGGCGTGGCGACAACGATCTGTGCGCCATTACGGATTGCTTTCAGTTGTGGGCCCATAGGCGCGCCGCCGTAAACGGCCACAACGGTAACGCCCGGCATTTGCTTGGCGTAGGTTTCGAAAGCGGTTGCTACTTGCAGCGCCAACTCACGGGTTGGCGCCAGGATCAGGGCTTGCGGCTCGCGCTTTGCAGGATCGATGCGGTGCAGGATCGGCAGGGCGAACGCGGCGGTTTTACCGGTACCGGTTTGCGCCTGACCAATCATGTCGTGACCGGCCATGATGATCGGGATCGATTGCTGCTGAATAGCCGAAGGCTCTTCGTAGCCGGTCGCAATGACGGCTGCAAGAATATTCGGATTAAGATTAAAAGCGGCGAAGCCGCCGGTTTCCTGGGTCATGGGTCTGCCTCTAAGTGCATCCGCAAAGACCCATGCTCCAAAGCTGCGCATGCCGTGTAAGACTCAAGAGTCGCCCTGGCTGCTTTGTCGGCGGGGATTTGCGAAAACGAATGAATGAAAAAGATTCGTCAAGGAAGAGTCCGCTGTGCGGACGTGCAGCCGAAGCTGACTTCGGGGAATTGCGCTACCTAAACGCGGCCCGGTTAAAGGCCGGCGCGCACTATACCGGAATTAGCCCAAAAAGGGAGCTTTTTTTATCGGAAAAAACCGGCGTACGCCGTTGTGTCATGGGCTTTGCGGATAATCGTGCGACGGTCTATTTTGCAAAGGCCCGGCCCTGCTGACGATGGCGCTAAAACGGTTCACTCTAGCGACGCAGCCCCTTCGGTCTGACACCCCCTTCCCCACCCGAGGAAATGTCCCATGAATCAGCCCAGTCCCAGTCGTGTAACCCGTGAACGACACGGTCATGTCCTGATGATCGGTCTGGATCGGGTTGCCAAACGCAATGCCTTCGACCTCAACCTGCTCAACGAACTCAGCCTGGCCTATGGTGAGTTCGAGGCCGACAGCGAGGCGCGGGTGGCGGTGGTGTTCGGTCATGGCGAGCATTTCACTGCGGGGCTCGATCTGGTCAGCGCCGGCGCCGCCCTGGCCGAAGGCTGGCAGGCGCCGCCCGGTGGCTGCGACCCATGGGGCGTGCTCGCAGGCCCTCGGGTCAGCAAACCGGTGATTGTCGCTGCGCAAGGCTACTGCCTGACCGTTGGCATCGAGCTGATGCTGGCCGCCGACATCAACCTGTGCGCCAGCAATACCCGTTTTGCCCAGAAGGAAGTGCAGCGCGGAATCTTCCCGTTTGGCGGCGCGACCTTGCGCCTGCATCAGGTCGCCGGCTGGGGCAACGCCATGCGCTGGCTGCTTACTGGCGATGAGTTCGATGCTCATGACGCCTTGCATCTGGGATTGGTGCAGGAGGTCATGGCCAGCGAGGATTTGTTGCCGCGGGCCATTGAATTGGCGGAGCGGATTGCCCGACAGGCACCGCTGGGGGTCCAGGCGACGTTGATGTCGGCCCGGCAGGCACGCTATGAGGGTGAAATGGCGGCAGCTCAGGCCTTGCCGGCGCAGGTGAAAAAACTGCTGAATAGCGAGGATGCCAAGGAGGGTGTGCGGTCGATGATCGAGAAGCGGCCGGGGGTTTTCAAAGGCTGCTGACACGTCAGCTTTTGTGGCGAGGGAGCTTGCTCCCGCTTGAGTGCGCAGCACTCACAAAATCTGCACTGACTGCCAAGATTTTTGGGGCCGCTTCGCAGCCCAACGGGAGCAAGCTCCCTCGCCACAGGTGACCTCATTGCTTCACGTCGCCGGCCGAATCGCCTTGATCAACGACTGCAACGAATACCCCAATCGCGGCGCCAGGCCTTCAGCGCGAGCGATCAGCCCATCCAAATCCAGTTCCTGATCCAGCTCCGATGGCACGATCAGAATCACGTTGCCCTCCTTCACTGGCAGTTCCCAGTAATGCCGGTGATAGAGACCGCGCAACAACGCCGCGCCCAACGGCTTGCCATCGTCGGTGGCCCACTGGTTGATCACCAGCCAGCCACCCGGATTCAGCCGTTTCTGGCAGTCCTCCAGAAAACTCCAGGCAAGATGCCCGACACCCGGCCCGACATCGGTATACAGGTCGACGAAAATCAGATCGGCCGGTTCAGCCGTTTCGAGCAACTCCAGGGCATCGCCGACGCGGATGTACAGCCGCGGATCGTCATCCAGCCCGAGGTATTCGATGGCCAGGCGCGGCACATCGGGGCGCAGCTCGATGGCTTCGACGTCTTCCAGCGGCAGGAACTTGAGGCAAGCCTGGGTCAGCGTGCCCGCGCCGAGCCCGAGGAACAGCGCGCTTTCCGGCAGTTCGTGGCACAACGCGCCAATCAGCATCGCCCGGGTGTAATCGTACTCGAGCCAGCTCGGGTCAGCGGTGAACACACAACTCTGTTCGATGGCATCACCGAACTCCAGGAAACGGTAATCGGCCACTTCCAGCACGCGAATCACGCCGAACTCATCCTGTACCTCGGCGAGCAGATGCTCGACGCGCTCCTCAGTCATTTCGTCTCCTGATCGTCACCGGGATCCGGCAACGTAATTAGACCGCGTGGGTGGCGCGGCAAAGGCGCGATTGTCCGCGAAGCGACGGGAACAGGTCACGCACTAATTGCTGATAACATAACCGTCCGAGCGTAAAACACTAGAGACTGCAATGAGCCAACCCTGGAGCCCTGACAGCTGGCGCGCCCTGCCGATCCAGCAACAACCTCAATACCCCGACGCGGCGCATTTGCTGCACGTCGAGCAAACCCTGGCGAGCTATCCGCCGCTGGTGTTTGCCGGTGAAGCCCGGGAGTTGCGCCGTCAGTTTGCCGAAGTGACCCAGGGCCGGGCGTTTCTGTTGCAGGGCGGCGACTGCGCCGAAAGCTTCGCCGAATTCTCCGCCGCGAAAATTCGTGACACGTTTAAAGTGTTGCTGCAAATGGCGATCGTCATGACCTTCGCCGCCGGTTGCCCGGTGGTCAAGGTCGGACGCATGGCCGGCCAGTTCGCCAAACCCCGTTCGGCCAACGATGAAACCATCAACGGCGTGACGCTGCCGGCTTACCGTGGCGATATCGTCAACGGCATCGGTTTCGACGAAAAAAGCCGTGTACCCGACCCGGATCGCCTGCTGCAGTCTTACCACCAGTCCACCGCAACCCTGAACCTGCTGCGTGCCTTTGCCCAGGGCGGCTTTGCCGACCTGCATCAGGTGCACAAGTGGAACCTGGACTTCATCGCCAACTCGGCGCTGGCCGAGAAATACAGCCACCTGGCCGACCGCATCGATGAAACCCTGGCCTTCATGCGCGCCTGCGGCATGGACAGCTCGCCGCAACTGCGTGAAACCAGTTTCTTCACCGCCCACGAAGCGCTGCTGCTGAACTACGAAGAAGCCTTCGTGCGTCGCGACAGCCTGACCAACGACTACTACGATTGCTCGGCCCACATGCTGTGGATCGGCGACCGTACCCGTCAGCTGGACGGCGCGCATGTCGAATTCCTGCGCGGGGTGCACAACCCGATCGGCGTGAAGGTCGGCCCGAGCATGAACCCCGAAGACCTGATTCGCCTGATCGATGTGCTCAACCCGGACAACGATCCGGGTCGCCTGAACCTGATTGCGCGGATGGGTGCGAACAAGGTCGGCGATCACCTGCCGCAGCTGATCCGCGCAGTGCAACGCGAGGGTAAGCAGGTGCTTTGGAGCTCCGACCCAATGCACGGCAACACCATCAAGGCCAGCAGCGGCTACAAGACCCGCGACTTCGCGCAGATCCTTGGCGAAGTGAAACAGTTCTTCCAGGTTCACGAGGCGGAAGGCAGTTATGCCGGCGGCATCCACATCGAAATGACCGGGCAGAACGTCACCGAATGCATTGGCGGCGCGCGGCCGATTACCGAGGATGGGTTGTCGGACCGTTACCACACTCATTGCGACCCACGGATGAATGCCGATCAGTCGCTGGAATTGGCGTTTTTGATTGCTGAAACCCTGAAGCAGGTTCGGCGTTAAATTGTGTTGAGCCCTTCGCGGGCAAGCCTCGCTCCTACAGGAATTCACGATCCCTTGTAGGAGCGAGGCTCGCCCGCGAAGGCGTCGGTTCAATCACCCTCAATCTGTGCCAATGCCACCCGCAACCGCACCGCGCTCGCCCGCGGGCAATTCAATTGAATCTGCGCCAGCCCCAACCAATCCGCCATCCGCCGCAGATTGACCGCCAACGCCAACATCCCCGCCTCATCCAGCCCCGGCTCTTCCTCATGCACGGCATGCACCGCCAACCGGCCCAACGCCCGTTCGGCCCGTAAGTCGACCCGCGCGGCAATCCGCTCTTGGTGCAAAAACGGCAATACGTAATAGCCGTAGATGCGCTTGTGCTGTGGCGTATAAATCTCCAACCGATAACGGAAATCGAACAATCGCTCGGTACGGCTGCGCTCCCAGATCAGCGAATCGAACGGTGAAAGCAGCGCACTGGCCTCAACCTTGCGCGGCACTTTCGGCGCTGCCAGGCAATAGGCCGGTTGCCGCCAGCCTTCAACCTCACACACCAGCAGATCACCTTCCTCTACCAGCTCCGCCAGACGCGGCCGACTGTCTGCCGGGCTCAGGCGAAAATAATCCCGCAGGTCCTTTTCCGTCGCCACGCCCAACGCATTGGCGGCATGCAGCAACAGGCCGCGCTGAGCCTCGGCCTCGCTGAGCAAGGGCTGCTGGAGAATCACCGAAGGAATCACCCGCTCCGGCAAATCATAAAGCCGTTCGAACCCTCGCCGGCCGGCCACGGTCACTTCACCGGCAGCGAACAACCATTCCAGCGCATGCTTTTCCGCGCTCCAATCCCACCACGGCCCTGCTCGCTCCTGACGGGTCGACAAACTGCCCGCCCCCAGCGCACCGAGTTCCTGAACCGAGGCCAACACGCGGCGAATCGTGTCTTGCTGCTCACGACCGAAGCGCGCCAGTTGCTGATAGATGTCTTCGCCGCGAGTCGCGCGTTGCATGCGCCAGCGCATCAAGGGGTACATCGACAAGGGCAATAAAGACGCTTCGTGGCCCCAATATTCGAACAGCGTGCGCCGACGGCCCTGACTCCAGGCAGCCTGATCGAGCAAGTCGGATGAATAATTGCCAAGACGGGAAAACAAGGGAAGGTAGTGCGAGCGCACCAACGCATTGACCGAATCGATCTGCAGAATGCCCAGGCGTTCGATCAGCCGGTTGAGCTGAACCGCTTTGATCGCCGCTGGCGGCTGGCGCCCGTTGAACCCTTGGGCAGCCAGCGCCAGACGCCGAGCCTGTTTGAGGGAAAAAGACAGTGTGGCGGGCATGAGCATCTCCTTGTCTGCTCGCAACCTACCTCACCCGCAAGTGGTTTGTGTAGCGATGGCATCATCATTTATGCATCGGATCATCCCAGAACGGTCTTACCGTCTCATGCTCCACATCCGCACGGCTCACGCCGATATCCTTCAGTGCTTCGTCGCTCAAGCCCGCCAACATTTCACGTTCACGGTGAAGTTCGTACCAGCGACTAAACTTATGCAGCAGATCGGATACCGCGTGGATTGAGAATTTTTGTTCCGTTACATGCTCGTTGTGACCTTTCATCGTATTGCCCTCCTTTAGGGATGGCCCAAGTCTCGCGCCAGCGATAAGATCAATCCAACGAATGTTTCTGATGGCATACATCTCGGAGATTGATGAATGTCCGCCTACCCCAGTATCGACACCGATGTACTGCGCACCTTCGTCGCGATTGCCGATCAGGGCGGTTTTACCCGCGCCGGTGAAATGGTCAACCGCACCCAGTCGGCGGTGAGCATGCAGATGAAACGCCTGGAAGAAGACGTGCTGCAGCGCCAGCTGTTCGAACGCGACGGGCGCCAGGTCAAGCTGACCGCCGAAGGCCAGGTATTGCTGGGCTATGCGCGGCGCATCCTCAAACTCCACAGCGAAGTCTTCAATACCCTGCGCGAGCCGCACATGGTCGGCACGGTGCGCATCGGCACACCCGACGATTACGTCATGCGCTTTCTGCCGGGCATCCTGTCGCGCTTTGCGCAGTTCTACCCGCTGATCCAGATCGAGGTTCATTGCGAATCGACCCGGCAACTGTTGCAGCGCCAGGACCTGGACCTGTCCATCGTCACCCGCGAGCCGGGCAACGAGATTGGCCAATTGTTGCGCAAGGAGCGTTTTGTCTGGGCCGAAGCCCAATGCTTCAGCGCCCATGAGCAAACACCGTTGCCGCTGGCGATGTTCAACAGTGATTGTTTCTGCCGCCTCTGGGCATGCAATGCCCTGGATGCCATGGGCCGCGACTACCGCATTGCCTACAACAGCTCCAGCCTGTCGGCGTTGATGGCCGTGGTCAGCGCGGGCCTGGCGATCACCGCGCAGCTGGAAAGCCTGATCACACCGGACATGCGCATCCTCGGCGCCAACGAAGACCTGCCGCTGTTGCCGGAAGCCAGCATCATGCTGATCCGCAACCTGAACAACCCTTCGCCGATCACCGAATGCCTGGCCGAACACATCGTCGAAGGTTTCAAACTTTAAACGCGAGCATCACCGCACAGACCACCAGAAAACCACAGAACAGCCCGCGCAGGAGCCGCTCCGGCAATGCGTGGGCAATTCTCACGCCCCAACTGATGCTCATCAATCCACCGACAGCCAACGGCACACCGATCGCCCAATGCACCTGATCGTGCACCGCATAAGTCGCCAGGGTGACGCCCGTACTCGGCAACGCCAGCGCCAGCGCCAACCCCTGGGCAACCACTTGAGTGGTACCGAACAGGCTGGTCAACACCGGCGTTGCCACCACCGCCCCGCCCACTCCAAATAGTCCGCCCATCGTCCCGGAAGCCGCGCCGAGCACACCCAGCCACGGCCAGGAATAGCGCATCTGCGAAGAGGCTGGTGCGTTGGTGGTGAACATTCGCATCAGGTTGTAGGCCGACAGCGCGATCAGGAAAGCGACGAAACCCAAGCGCATGGATTGCGCATCGATACCCACCGCCCAGATCGAACCGATCCAGGCAAAGCAGAACCCCATCAAGGCCAGTGGCAGCGCATGCTGCAATTCGATGCGATTGCGCTGGTGATAGCGCCACAGCGCCAGCATCACATTCGGCACCACCATCACCAGCGCCGTGCCTTGGGCAATCTGCTGATCGAGACCGAACCACACGCCCAACAGCGGGATCGCGACCAACCCGCCACCAATGCCGAACAGGCCGCCGAGGGTTCCCAAGGCCGCGCCAAAAACCAGATACAACAAGAACTCAATCACAGGCGATTTCCTTTTGTGAGGTTGTTCATCCTACGCAGTCGGCTCTGGCGGGGAAACGCACAGCAACGCACAATGGCTGTGCCAACTTCGCACAAGCGCAAACAAACCATGAACCCCAATCAGTTGACCGAACAACTTGGCCTGTTTCTCGATGTGCTGGAAAGCGGCAGTTTTTCCGCCGCGTCCCGCCGTCATCCCTTGACGCCTTCGGCCGTGGCACGGCGCATCGACAGCCTCGAAAGCGCCGTCGGCAGCCAGTTGTTCATTCGCAGCACCCATGCCGTGCGTGCTACCCCGGCCGGTCTGGCTTTTGCCGAGCGTGCGCGGCGGATCGTCGCTGAACTGCGCCTGGCCCGGGCGGAAGCGGTGTCTCTTAGCAGTGCGCCGGAAGGCTTGATTCGGGTGGATGCGCCCGCAGCGTTCGGACGACGACACCTGGCGCCGGTAATTGCCGATTTCCTGACGCTTTACCCTGGCCTCGACGTGCAATTGCACCTGATCGACAGCTTTGTCGACATGCAGGGCTCGAATCTGGGCAAGGTCGATCTGGTATTACGTGCCGGGCAGATGGCCGATACCCGACTGGTGGCGACGCCGCTGGCGAGCATGGTGCGCATCGCCTGCGCCAGCCCCGATTACTTGCAACGCCGTGGCGTGCCGACCGATCCGGCGCAGTTGGTCGACCATGATGGCCTCGACTGGGAAGGCTTGGCTCCGCCCTTCGCCTGGCGCTTTGAACGGGATGGGCAGATGCACTTGCACCGGCCAGCGCGAATCCGCATGAGTGCCAACAATGCCGAGGCACTAGTGTGCGGCGCACTGGCTGGATTGGGCATCGCACATTTGCCCACCTGGCTGGCCAGCGAATATTTATTACGCGGCGAACTGCTGCCGCTGTTCTGCGAGAACGGTCTGCCAACACCGGAAAGCACCGGCATTTATGCGTTGCGCCTGGAGCAGCAACCCAGTTCGCGCAGCCGCTTGTTGCTGGAATACCTGAAAACCCGTTTCAGTCCCATCCCGCCGTGGGATCTGGCGCTGCAAACCAATCTGGACCGCCACTAGTCCAGAATTATCTGGCGCATTAAAGATTCGCCCGCTAGATTTATGACGATCACTGATCAAGGCTTTGAAATGAACACCGAGCGCAACAACCCGGATAACTGCGACGACCTGCTGCTGGACAATCAGGTCTGCTTCGCCCTGCATTCCACCTCGCTGCTGATGACCAAAGTCTACAAGCCGCTACTACAAGCGCTGGGCCTGACCTATCCGCAGTACCTGGCGATGATGGTGTTGTGGGAAAAGGATGGGTTGACGGTCGGCGAAATCAGCACCCGCCTGCTGACCGATCCCGGTTCCCTCACCCCGCTGCTAAAGCGCCTGGAAGCCGAAGGCCTGCTGAGCCGCACCCGCAGCCGTGAAGACGAGCGAGTAGTCATCGTCGAACTGACCGAGCAAGGCCGTGCACTGCGAGACAAGGCGCGGGGCATTCCCCAGTGCATCCTCGGCGCCAGCGGACAAACGCTGGAACAGTTGAAAAAGCTGCAAGCGGATCTTCAAGCGCTGCGTAGTCATCTGCAAGACAGCCTTTAGACCGCGTTATCGTTCTTCGCGGGCAAGCCTCGCTCCTACGGGTTTTCGGTCGATAACATAATCTGCAAACGACAGAAAACCCGTAGGAGCGAGGCTTGCCCGCGAAGGCGCCCTCCCCGTCGCAAAAAATTTCACTTCGCAAAAATCCCGCACAAAAGCCTCTATCTCAAGCTTCTCCTCCCCAATCGAATTGCTGGGCTACGACTCAAAACAATTTTTTTCGAAAATTTATATTGCGCGCTAAATACTTGCGAGCTACATTCACCTCGCACTTACTTAGCGCGCAAACATTTAGCGAAAAAACATCAAACCCGAACGAGGCTCACACCATGCAAACTCTCTACACCGCAATCGCAACCTCCACCGGTGGCCGTGACGGTCGTGCGATCTCCAGCGACAACGTCCTCGACGTCAAACTCGCTACCCCGAAAGAACTCGGTGGTTCTGGTGGTGCGGCAACCAACCCTGAACAACTGTTCGCAGCTGGCTACTCCGCCTGCTTCATCGGCGCGCTGAAATTCGTCGCCAGCCAGACCAAACGCAAAATCCCGGACGACGCATCGATCACAGCCCATGTCGGCATCGGCCAGATCCCTGGGGGTTTCGGTCTGGACATCGACCTGCACATCAGCCTGCCGGGTCTTGAGCAAGCCGATGCACAAAGCCTGGTAGAAGCTGCACACCAGGTCTGCCCGTACTCCAACGCCACCCGTGGCAACGTCGATGTGCGCCTGCACGTTACCGTCTAACCGCTGACTCAAAGGCCTGACAGGAAATGAACATGAACACTTTCAGCAAAGTCTTGACCGGTACTCTTCTCGCCCTGTCCATCAACAGTGCATTCGCAGGTAATGGGGTTGAACACAACACCCAGGCGTTTCTCGATGTACTGAATGCCGGCACCGGCAAACCGATGGAACAGCTCACGCCTGCCGATGCCCGCGCGGTGTTGGTGGGTGCTCAGGCCGGGGTGAAACTGACGCTGCCAAAAGCCGATGTCAGCGAGAAGACCATCCAGGTCGACGGCCAACCGATCAGCCTGACCATCGTTCGGCCGGCCGGGGTCAAAGGCGAGCTGCCGGTATTCATGTTCTTCCACGGTGGTGGCTGGGTGCTGGGGGACTTCCCGACCCACGAACGACTGGTTCGAGACTTGGTAACGGGTTCGGGCGCGGCGGCGGTGTTCGTCAATTACACCCCGTCGCCGGAAGCGCATTACCCGGTGGCCATCAACCAGGCCTACGCCGCGACGAAGTGGGTGGCCGAGCACGGTAAAGAGATCAACGTCGACGGTAAACGTCTGGCCGTGGCCGGTAACAGTGTCGGTGGCAACATGGCGGCTGTGGTTGCGCTGATGGCCAAAGACAAAGGCACGCCGGCGATCAGGTTCCAGGTGTTGTTGTGGCCGGTGACTGATGCCAGCTTCGAGACGGCGTCTTACAACCAGTTCGCCGAGGGGCACTTCCTCACCAAAAACATGATGAAGTGGTTCTGGGACAACTACACCACCGATGCCAAGCAACGGACCGAGATATACGCGTCACCGCTGCGGGCGAGTACCGCGCAACTCAAGGGCTTGCCACCCGCGCTGGTGCAGACAGCCGGCGCCGATGTACTGCGCGATGAGGGTGAAGCCTACGCCCGCAAACTCGATGAGGCTGGTGTGCCGGTCACGGCAGTGCGCTACAACGGCATGATCCACGACTACGGTTTGCTCAACGTAGTGAGCCAGGTGCCCGCGGTGCGTTCGGCGATGTTGCAGGCGTCTGAAGAGCTCAAGCAACACCTGAAATAACAACCTTTGTAGGAGCGAGGCTTGCCCGCGAAGGCGTAGTGTCAGTCGGCATCAATGTCGAATGATTAATCGCCTTCGCGGGCAAGCCTCGCTCCTACAAGGGCACGCACAAAAAAGCCCGACACAATGGTCGGGCTTTTTCATTACTCAAGCGGTGCTTATTTGGCACGGCCTTTGTAGGAACCGCCTTCGCGGGTATCGATCTCGATCATGTCGCCGATTTCGATGAAGTCAGCAACCGACAGTTCGGTACCGTTCTTCAGTTTGGCAGGCTTCATCACCTTGCCGGAAGTGTCACCGCGAGCGGAACCTTCGGTGTAGTCAACCTGACGCACGATAGTGGTCGGCAGTTCTACGGAAACCAGACGCTCTTCGAAGAAGATCGCTTCGCAAACATCGGTCATGCCTTCTTCAACGAAAGGCAGAACGGCTTCGATGTCTTCAGCGTTCAGCTCGTACATGGTGTAGTCGGTGGTGTCCATGAACGTGTAGGAGTCGCCGCTGATGAAGGACAGCGTCGCTTCTTTACGGTCGAGGATTACGTCGTCCAGTTTGTCGTCGGCGCTGTAAACGATCTCGGTCTTGTAACCGGTCAGCAGGTTTTTCAGCTTGGTCTTCATGATCGCGCTGTTACGACCCGACTTGGTGAATTCAGCTTTCTGAACCAGCCAAGGATCGTTTTCGAGACGGATCACCATCCCGGGTTTCAGTTCTTTACCAGTTTTCATTGCGAATATCCGAATTTGGATGGGATTTACAAAAATCTAGGCCGCGTATCATATCCAATTTAGGTAAAACTGTACCAGCGCTGCGGCAAGATCTGCCTGCAAGGCTTGTTCCAGACACCATGTCTCGGCATGTTTTTCCAGTTCAGGCCAGTGTTTGCGGGTTGATTTCCAGTGATCGGTCATTGTCTCACCTGCATTCCATGCCCGCCATAGACCGCTGATCGCCTCGCGGGCAGGCTCGGACAGGCCTTGGGTGTACAGGGTCAGGAAAGCATCGAGCTTGTCCAGATGGATATCTTCGTCCTGCCTATAGATATGCCAGAGCAGCGGCCGACCTGCCCATTGAGCGCGAACAAAGGAGTCTTCGCCCCGCACGGCGTTGAAATCGCAGCTCCATAGCAGCAGGTCATATTGATCCTGTCGGACGAACGGCAGCACTTGCACGGTCAAGGCACCGCGCACATGCACCGCCCCGGCCTTCAGCCCATCCACCCCGAGCCAGCGTTCGACGTCGCCGAGAATCCGCCCTTCGGGCACCAGCAGGTGAGTCGGCGTCGAGTCGCCAGCCATCGTGTCGAGCCAACTGGCCAGCCCGGTATTTTCGTAGGCAAACAGCGAGATCAGTTGGGCATTCGGCGCGCGATCAATTCCCAGGCCTTGCAGGAATTCTTGCTGAGCTTGCGGGCTTTGCTGAAACTGCCGACGCCGCTCCAGCAATCCGCTTTCACGCAGCAAGCCGCCGGTGCCCTTGCGAAAGCCCGGGAAGAAAAAGAACTTCTGCACGTTCTTGTACTTCACCGATGGCAAGCAGTGGCAGCCGACGACCCAGTCTTCGGCACTCAGATAATCGAGGTTCATCCACAGCGGCGGTTTTTCCCGTTCGGCCATGGCCTCCATGTAGGCACTCGGCAACTGGCAGGCGAATGCGGCGATGACAACATCAGCGGCTTCAGTGGGTTGCCAGTCGGCCGACCACTGTCGCACCTCGACGCCCTGCTGCCACTGCTGCGCAGCGTTGATATCGATCTGCGGACACAAACGCTCGAAGGCTCGCAGGTCGTCGACCCACAAGCGCACCGCTGCGCCATGTTCGGCCACCAGTTGTCGGGCCAGACGCCAGGTCACACCGATGTCGCCGAAGTTGTCGACCACGGTGCAAAAAATATCCCAGCGCCAGCGGTTTTTCACTTGAGGCATTTCAGGCATTCCAGGCATTCCAGGCTCCCGTTGGCAAAGGCGCCGATTGTCCGCATAAATTACCCCGTGCAGAAGAGCCGACGGCGATTAATCTTCATGCGACAATCGCCACTTGCCCGCGACCACCCGCCAGGAGGCAGTCATGCCCTACCGTCCCAACCCGCGCCGCCCCTTGCCGATCCAGTTTAATGCGCTGCAACTGACCGGCAGCATTGCCCTCGGTTTGTGGCTGGGATTCATCGCGATCGCACTGACTTGCTGGCTCGCCTGGCGCCTGTTGTTCAACGAGCAATTGGCGCCCTTGGCCCAAGCGGTGGAGCAACTGGCCAAGCCACCGGTGATTGAGCAACCCGCCCCGCAAAACCCGATGTTCGAACAGTACGAGGACCATCTGCGCAGGAATGAACAGCAGCAAATGGTGGAACAGGCCAGAAGCAGCAAACACAATCTGTCCAATCCAAAATGCCAGTTCTGGCTGCAGCAGAATCAAACGGCGCCGAGCGAAAAAAGCCGCGCCAACGTCCTGCAGTTCTGCGATTGATCATGAAGCTCTCTATGCACAAGCCGACCGTCCACCAACTGATTATCGACAAGCTGCGGATCGATCTCGACATCGCCGAACGAGCCGCGCAAACCGCTTACGAAACCGCGACCCACGAAGAAAACATAGCCGAAAACAAGTACGACACGCTGGGGCTGGAGGCGTCTTACCTGGCGGCCGGACAGGCCAGACGAGTGGAAGAAATCAGGCAGTCATTGGCCCTTTGCCAGAATCTGACATTACGGCCTTATGACGAACAGCGCGGTATCGAAGTCGGTGCCCTGCTCGGTCTGGAAGACGAAAAGGGTCGCGAACAATGGCTGTTCCTGGCCCCTGACGCGGCCGGGCTGAAGGTTGATCTGGTGGGGCAACTGATTACCGTCATCACCCCTCGCTCGCCGCTGGGCAAAAGCCTGCTGGGCAAGTTCGAAGGGGATGAAGTGGAGATTCTGGTGGCGGGCGCTCGGCAACAGTTTTCTGTCACCGAGGTGATCTAGAAAAAACGATTAATGCACCGGCAGTTCGACGCCGTCGAACAGCTCTTCCAGTTCCTGTTTGTTGTGGCACTGAATAGCCTTGGCCATGACTTCGCGGGTCAGGTGTGGCGCGAATTTCTCGATGAAGTCGCACATGAAGCCACGCAGGAACGTGCCGCGACGGAAACCGATTTTGGTAATGCTGGATTCGAACAACTCGCTGGCATCGAGCACCACCAGGTCGCTATCGAGCTTGGTGTCGACCGCCATTTTCGCCACGATGCCCACGCCCAGGCCCAGACGAACGTAAGTCTTGATCACGTCGGCGTCGGCAGCGGTGAACACCACTTTCGGTGTCAGGCCGCGATGACTGAAGGCTTCATCGAGTTTCGAACGGCCGGTGAAACCGAACACGTAGGTCACGATCGGGTATTCGGCCAGGGCTTCGAGAGTCAGCTTCGACAGCTTGGTCAGCGGGTGGCCTTGAGGCACGACCACACAGCGGTTCCAGCGGTAGCACGGCATCATCACCAGGTCGCCGAACAACTCCAGCGCTTCGGTGGCGATAGCGAAATCGACGGTGCCGTCAGCGGCCATCTCGGCGATCTGCATCGGCGAGCCCTGGTGCATGTGCAGGGCAACGTCCGGGTATTGCTTGATGAAATTGCTGATCACCGGTGGCAACGCATAACGCGCCTGGGTGTGCGTGGTGGCGATCGACAGGGTGCCTTTTTTCTCGTTGGAGAATTCCTGGGCGATCTGCTTGATGCTTTCAACTTTGCGCAGGATCTCACCAGCGGTGGTGATGATGCGCTCGCCGGCCGGGGTAACCCGGGTCAGGTGCTTACCGCTGCGGGCGAAAACCTCGACCCCCAATTCGTCTTCCAGCAGACGGATCTGTTTGCTGATGCCCGGTTGCGAGGTGTAGAGACTTTGGGCTGTAGCTGAAACGTTGAGGTCGTGGTGCGCCACTTCCCAGATGTAGCGCAATTGTTGAAGCTTCATATGAATCCCTCAAAGCAGGTAGACGCCACGGGCATCAGCGACGATATATAACTATATTAATGGTTTGATTAATAAATCTAGAACTTTTTTATCAAAACGCCATTATTCGTGTCCTAGCGATCCCCTTTGCGGCGACGTTCCATCAGCGGCACCAGATAGACCGGCACCCTGGACAGTTGCAACACGCGCGCAGCGGTTCGGCCCAATGGCGTTTCCGCGCCAGCGCCATGACTGTGACTCCCTACGATCAGCAAATCGACGGAGAGTTTCTGCGCCTGGTCGAGAATCACCTGTGACGGATCGCCCTGCAGCACCCGCACTGCGCGAATCCGTTCCAGGTCCTGCTCCCCCTCATCCCCCAGTTCTTCGCGAAAGCTGTCGAGCACCCGCTGCTCGATATTGGCAATCACCGTATTCAGACCCTGACTGTGAAACTCGTTCAAGGCCTGCTCATCGAGGTAACTCTGTAGCACCGATTCGGCGAACAACCCCATCGGCTCAACCGCGTGCACCACATACAAGTCGGCATTGAATGTTCGAGCCAGTGCCAACGCATGCTGCATCACAAAAGGTGCGTACAGACCGAGGTCGGTGGCATACAGCATCGAATGAATCATTGGGACCTCCTTGAATGCCAACATGGCGGAGATTGATTCAGCTTAGCAGTGCCATGGCGAGTCCGGCGTCCGGCGCCATGCATTGAACCGCAGCGCTTTAAATCGACGGCTCGTTACTGATGCCATGCGGCACGTGACCCGTCGCGACCACTTCACGGGCCAGCTCGCAATGGCCGGCCTGATCGTCGAAAAACACGTCGGCGGCAAAGGCTTCAAGAAACGGTGCCTTGTTCAGGCCGCCGAGGAACAGCGATTCGTCCAGACGGATGTCCCATTCGCGCAAGGTGCGTATCACCCGCTCATGGGCCGGCGCAGAGCGCGCCGTCACCAGCGCGGTGCGGATCGGACAGGCATCATCGGGGAACTCGCGCTGCAAAAGGTTGAGCGCTGCGAGGAAGCCTTTGAACGGACCACCACGCAGGGGTTCGCGGGCTGACTCGCGTTCGCTGGCCTGAAACGCCGCCAGGCCTCCCGACTGATAGACCCGCTCCGACTCATCGGAAAACAGCACCGCGTCACCGTCGAAAGCAATGCGCAATTCATCGCTGGCGGCGCGACTGGCACCGCCCGATAGAATAGTCGCTGCGGCGAAACCGGCATCCAGCGCACTGCGCACATCGTCGGAATGGGTCGAAAGAAACAGGTCGCAGCCAAAGGCCTTGAGGTACGGATAAGGACTTCGCCCGCCGGAAAACGCTGCGCGGGAGATTGCCAGGCCAGAATCGTTGATCGAGTTGAAAACCCGCAGGCCAGTGTCGGCACTATTGCGCGACACCAGGATCACCTCGACCCGGGCACGGCCGAGACGGGCATTCAGGTTCAGGAGTTTTTCGACCAACGGGAACGCATCGCCGGGTTCGAGAATTTCGTCTTCGTGTTCGATCTGGTATTGCCGATAGGCCTCGACACCGCTCGACAGATAAACCTTGTGGCTCTCGCTCAAGTCGAACAGTGCTCGCGAAGAAATCGCCAACACCAGTTTGTCGTCTATGCCGTTGGCCATGCCCTTCCCTCTCCTTTTGACCGACTCAGTGATTACGTCGATCGATAAAACTCAAGCTGCGATACAAGGCTTCTATTCGCGGCAATTCACATCCCGCCGCCTTCGCCGCGGCCAGTGGTCGAGTGTAGATCGCGTCCAGTTCCAGCGGCCGCTTGTGCACGAAGTCGTGGTACATGCTCGGCCAATAGTCGGGCATTTTCTCGGTCACCATGAACAGATGGTCGGCATATCCGGCCGGCATTTCGTGACCGCAGGCCGTTGCCCCCTGAACCACTTCGGTCATCAGCGCCTTGATCAGCTCCCGGCAGTCGGTATCGGCCATCAACGGCGTGGTGCTTGCCCCGAGCAGAACCGACAGGCCGTTGTAGGGGATATTCCAGACCAGTTTCTGCCAACGCGCCTGATGCAGGTTCGGCATGGCCCGGGAATCGATTCCGGCGGCGCGGAACAGCCCGGCGCCTTCCTCGACAATCGCCATCCACGCCTGCTCATCGACTGCCGGGCCGCTGTGGTAGCCGACATTCACCGCGCCGAGCGCCTGATGGGTGATGACGCCAGGTCCCTGGCGATGGACGCAGATAAAACAGAGCCCACCAAGCAAATGCAGCGAATCGGGGAGCAAGTTGCGCAGGCTGTCTTCGACGTCCAGGCCATTTTGCAACAGCAGCACTTTGGCATTCGGAGCGGCAGCCTGAATGATTGTCGGTGCCAAGTCCGCGTTACTGGTGGTTTTCGTGCCCACCAGCAACCAGTCGCAGGGCGGCATATCTTCGGCCGTCGAATAAGCCTGAACCGGTTTCAACGTCAACGTGCCGTGCACCGCACTGTCGAGTTGCAGCCCGCGTTCGGCCACCGCTGAAAACTCACTGCGCAACAGAAAATGCACATCGAAGCCGGCCCGCGCCAGCATCAACCCGTAGAAACCGCCGATCGCGCCGGTTCCGATAATACCGATTGTCGGCTTGGCAACTGCCCCCATCATGGTAATTCCTCTGCTATTCGACTCAACGCCAGCCCCACGGCTGCATTGATCTCGGCGCTGGTCAGGCGCGATTTTAGTGCCCCAAAGAACTCACCGTCGCGCACCACAAACAGCGCTGGCAAATGAAAGACCTGATAACGCTCCACCGCACCGCCATTGTTCCCGGCATCGATCCAGCACAGTTGATCGATCGCCAGATCCAGCGTGGGCAATTGCTCACGGGCAAAACGGCAAGAGGCGCAACCAATGCTGGTAAAAATCACCAGTGAAATGCCGCTCATCGCCAACAGCCGTTGGTCGGCGTCGAAATCGGTCAGTTCCAGTTCGACCACTATACTGGGAGGAACAATGTCAAATGGCCAACACAGGGAGTCCGTGTTCATGGGACGTTATCTTCCTCATCCTGACGATGTACCCGTTGAATTAACGTTGCTCAGACATGAATGTATTTCGCGGCAACAGCTGCACACTATCAGCCTCGGCGGCATGGCTTGCAATTATCACCGCGCGTGGCGCCATGGTACGGCGCTGGAAGTACGCATGCCGACCGTGAACCCTGACTTGCGCTATCTGGGCTATGTGGCCTGGTGCCTGCGACGAAAGCACGGCTATCTGGTGGGTATTGCTTTCGTTGACGAGCACACGCTGTTCAGTGCGCGGATGGGCGAGCAGGTGTGCCAGATCGAACGCTATTGCCGCATGCATGAGACTCACAGCGACTTGCATGACAACCAGGCACTGGCCCTCGAATGGGTCCAGCGGCACGCCGACGAATTCTCCCACGACACCGTTCGCAAGGCATTTGCACAGCCCGCGCTGGGTTAGAGGCGCGCTCAATTGGTTTCCCGCCGCGAAACTAATTGAGAATGCCCCCGAAACCGGCGTCTGCCCATTGTCGAGCCACGGTGTAACGCGCTAAGGTTCGGGCTCCCCCGACGCGCTTAAATTTGCTGTGCTCCGCCGCGCGGGGATCGCTGGCGGCCGGCACCCGTGACCTGACGAGTAAACGATGGCTGATTTACCGATCAACGACCTTAACGTCGCCTCCAACGAGACCCTGATCACTCCCGATCAGCTCAAGCGTGATATCCCTCTGAGCGACGCTGCCCTGCGCACCGTCACCAAGGGCCGCGAAGTCATTCGCAACATTCTTGATGGCACCGACCACCGCCTGTTCGTCGTGATCGGGCCGTGCTCGATCCATGACATCAAGGCTGCCCACGAATACGCCGAGCGCCTGAAAGCGCTCGCGGCCGAAGTGTCCGATACCCTGTATCTGGTCATGCGCGTGTATTTCGAGAAGCCACGCACCACCGTCGGCTGGAAAGGCTTGATCAACGACCCGTACCTGGACGACTCGTTCAAGATTCAGGATGGTTTGCACATCGGTCGTCAATTGCTGCTGGACCTGGCCGAGATGGGCCTGCCGACCGCGACCGAAGCCCTCGACCCGATCTCCCCGCAATACTTGCAGGACCTGATCAGCTGGTCGGCGATCGGCGCACGCACCACCGAATCCCAGACTCACCGTGAAATGGCTTCCGGCCTGTCCTCGGCTGTCGGCTTCAAGAACGGCACCGATGGCGGCCTGACCGTGGCCATCAACGCCTTGCAATCGGTCTCCAGCCCGCACCGTTTCCTGGGCATCAACCAGGAAGGTGGCGTGTCGATCGTAACCACCAAGGGCAACGCCTACGGTCACGTGGTGTTGCGCGGCGGTAACGGCAAACCGAACTACGATTCGGTCAGCGTCGCGCTCTGCGAGCAAGCGCTGAACAAAGCGAAGATCAAGCCGAACATCATGGTCGATTGCAGCCACGCCAACTCCAACAAAGACCCGGCCCTGCAACCACTGGTGATGGAGAACGTCGCCAACCAGATCCTCGAAGGCAACCAGTCGATCATCGGCCTGATGGTGGAAAGTCACTTGAACTGGGGCTGCCAGGCGATCCCGAAAGACCTCGCCGACCTGCAATACGGCGTGTCGATCACCGATGCCTGCATCGACTGGACCGCCACCGAAAACACCTTGCGCAGCATGCACGCCAAGCTCAAGGATGTGTTGCCTAAACGCGATCGCAGCTGATCACCGTTTCACGCATAAAAAAACGCCAGGCTTAAACCTGGCGTTTTTTTATGCGTTCGCTTTGTTCACAGCTTGGCGGCATGCCGTGCGTGACGCTCCATGTAGCGCTCCACATAGGAACACGATGGAATGACCGTGTAGCCCATTTCCTCGGCGTATTGCAGTGCCTGCTCGGTCAGCGCCGCCGCGATGCCGCGACCACGTAGCGCGTTGGGCACAAAGGTACGATAAATATCCAGGGTCTGTTTCCCCAGATCCATATAGGTCAGGTAGGCACGATAACCGTCCACAGTGGTCTCGAACTGATGACCAGCCTGGTCATGGTGGATGGACAACGCCTCGCTCATCACTACTCCTCGCGGGTCTTTAATTCTGACCCCTACCTTACCGATGTTTTTCCGGCGAAGGAACATCTACGCCACCCTGTGCCTGAATGGACACCGAGAGAGCAACACCAATCTCGCGCAACCGAGCACGTATCAAATAGTAGGCACCATTGGCAGAAATGCTCAAGGGACGCTCGTCATGCTGGCAGGCGGGTGTTGCTTGGGGTAATGCAGGGACGGCTCGACCGGGATCTTCCCGGGTCCAGGCCTGAACATTGCCGGATATTGAGACTTAAGACGAGCGCGCTTTGTTTAAGTCACCTCAACATGGATAAAGATATGAGAGCCGCTGCGCAAAATCCGAACAAAAGTATGGACGATCCCATCTAGGCAGACTTTAACCTAGACTGAAAAACAGCTGCCGACACCGGGAACTTTTCCCCAGCGGCTCGCTCAGCTCGGGCCTCGCAGCTGGATATTTTTTATACAATGCAGTTAAAAGTTGCTCGAAAAAGAATCAACGCCTACAATTTTTTTTGCTTCTTGCTCTACGTCAGTTTACTTACTACAAGTAATGGGTAGTATGTACGCCGGCTATTTCCTCACTCTGAGGAGACAGCTACTTAATAGAAAGTCCTTGAAGGGGAACACGATGAACAACGTTCTGAAATTCTCTGCTCTGGCTCTGGCCGCAGTTCTGGCTACCGGTTGCAGCAGCGTATCGAAAGAAACCGAAGCACGTCTGACTGCTACTGAAGACGCAGCAGCTCGCTCCCAGGCTCGTGCAGACGAAGCTTACCGTAAAGCTGATGAAGCTCTGGCTGCTGCTCAAAAAGCACAACAGACTGCTGACGAAGCTAACGAGCGTGCTCTGCGCATGCTGGAAAAAGCTAGCCGCAAGTAATAGTCCTTCGGGATTGTTATCAAGCCGACCCATTTTTTGGGTCGGCTTTTTTATTGCCCGCTGTTTCGGCAGGCCATAAAAAACCCGCCGACGCGGCCTGCGTCGGCGGGTTGCTTTTAACGCGTTACTGCTGCAGATCGATCGGGGCACTCGAAACCATCGGTGCCGACGTACCCGGCACGGCGATTTCCACTGGCAGGCCATCTTCAGCGGCGACTACGTCACGCACTACATCCCAGTTCATGCGCAAGTTGTTAGTGATGTCTTCACGCTTGAGCATCGCGTTGATGACTGCGGTGTGCTTGTCGACCACCGAAGGGTTGCCCTTGTCGTCCAGCGGCGTGTGCGCTTCCAGATAAACCTTGCCGCTACTGAGACCGAACTTGTACGGGTCATTGATGATGCGCACCGACGTCCCTACCGGCACCATGCCGGCCATTTCCAGCACGTTATTGTTGAACATGCGGAAGCAACCGTGGCTGGTGCGCATGCCGATACCGAACTTCTTGTTCGAACCGTGAATCAGGTAGCCCGGAGTGCCCAGCGTGAACTTGAACGGCCCCAGCGGGTTGTCTGGGCCGGCCGGCACCACATTCGGCAGCGGGTCTCCATCAGCGGCGTGCTCGGCCTTGATCGACGCTGGAGGCGTCCAGGTCGGGTTCGGCGTCTTGGCGACGATGCTGGTGTGGGCAATTGGCGAACCCCAGCCTTCACGGCCGATACCCAGCGGGAAGGTGTACACCACGTTCCGGCCTTTCGGGAAATAGTAAAGACGGTATTCAGCCAGGTTGATGACGATGCCTTCTCGGGGGCCCGGCGGCAGGATGAAGCGCGTCGGCAGCACCACTTCGGTACCCGCGCCCGGCAACCATGGATCAACGCCAGGGTTGGCCGCGACCATTTCCGAATAGCCCAGATCGTAGGTGGTGCCAAGGTCGGCGAAGGTGTCTTCGTACTTGGCCTTGATCACTTGCACCTGACCGATGATGTCTTCACCGGGTGGTGGCAGGGGTAGCTCCAATGCTGCTACCGGACCCGCGACACAGAGGGCGGCAAGAGACAGGCAGCGGGTGACGGCGGGAAAGCGCGGCAACATCCGGAAAATCCTTCGCATGATCGACAAGGGTATAAAAACGGAATTGTACACCGCCTTCCGTAATTTCGGGGAGACGTAAAGACCTGTGGTTGCGGGGGCTTGTCTGGGGAGGTTATGGAGGCATAGGTCTCTATCTTGATGGTGTACATATCCGTTTCTGCGGTCACGGCTTCTATTGGTTTCGCTTTTACAGCGAGTCACTTTCGAAAAGCGCGAAAGTAACCAAAGCGCTTCTGCCCCTTTCGTTCGGTGCCTC